>JAGLHQ010000225.1 GCA_023143375.1 Planctomycetota bacterium | reverse complement strand
CTTTAGACACACTTTTTGAAAAAACCTGAGTAGGAAAAAACGCTTAATAGTGGGTTGTTGGGCTGGAAACGCTAATTGGTGGGCGGGGGTCGGGAATGTTAGTAGAGTCAGAAGACCTGAATTACTAATTATCAATTACGAATTACGAATTGTGGAGTCCGGCCGGTGGCCGGGGGCTGATTTATTAAAAGATATTTCACCATGAAGGCTTGAAGGACATAAAGAAAATCTAAAAGATAAAAACAAAGAATATAGCTTGAAGATAGTGAAGAAAAGGAGCCGCACCTAAGGCGTAAACTTTCGCGGGACTATTTAAAAAGAGAAAAACTCACCACGAATGACACGAATATAACACGAATTGGTTCAGCCTATGGCTGAATAAAAAACTATTTTTTAGACAGGATAACAAGGTTTTAAAAAACAGATAAAAGCAGATTCACCATGATCCGTCTTCGTTTCACTTCGACGCGACAGGCGGGCATGAAGGACATAAAGAAAATCTAAAAGATAAAAGCATTTTTTTAGACAGGATTAGGGAAAGCACTAAATCCTAAACAAATTCTAATATCTAAAAGATAATGTTCAAAACTTCCAGCTACGCTGGATTAAAAGGTGTTTTTTAGACAGGATAACAGGTTTTAAAGAACTTGTGTTAAGTTTGCCCAGATCGATTGCTAAAATAGTTTTCATGGCCGGATGCTCCTTAAATCAAATTTATGTCAATAAATTTTGTGGCGTCCCAGCGACGACCACGTCGAGGCGATTATAACATATTCGCCCCGGAGCATCTGGCTTTCATAGTTTCTTAATTCCGTACTTCGTCGGAACTCCCACCAGCCGGCCGTGCTTTAGCATTTGACAATGGATAATATTTTAAAACGCAGCCTTTCTCATCGATTTTCCCAAACTGGACCTTATATTGATTTCCGCCTCTGGTCATAATTGTTTGAGTCGGTGGGAACCTATCCCCTTCTCCCGCCCAAAAAAATCCGAACCGATCTGAAACGGTCCTTATCACCTTGGTTCCATCCATTTGGCTAGTCACATACAGCCAGGCACACCTTAAACGCCCCTCGTTTACATCAAAAACAAAATCCCCTTTTTCCGCATTATACATTGCCCCAAAAAGTTCAAAGTCATCTTTAATTTCGGGGAAGTCGACAAGTTCGCCGCTGTCAAAATCGAGTATCTGATGAACATCCCCGTCAAAATTCGGCAAATAAATTTCACGCACACCAGTCTCAATCTGTATCTCTGGCGTTGCAGTGGTTTTTGATTTTTGCTCTGGCGAAAATTTCATTTCTACCATGCGAGCTATTTCAGCCTGCCTGGATTTCAAGTCGGCTTTTGCTTGTTTTAATACATCCCTTGTTTGATGGACCTCAGGGTGGTCTTTTCCGTGCTTGGCCATCAGTCCGGCAAGGATAAGTTCTACCTTAACGATAGACTTTCTCATACTACGACAAATTGGATCCTGCTTCATTCGCTCTTTGGACATCCGTTTCATTTCGATCTGCTTATGCTCTGCTTTGATAACTTTCCCGTCAACGACCACCGCTCCAAGCATTTCTGTATTATTGCTCTCATCAGATTCATCAATGGCATTATCATAATCAAGCACAACACCGAAGGTGTATTCACCATTCGGCAAATGGAAATCTCGCGTACGCTCACCCCACTTCTTACCCGGCTCGATCGGCCCTGCGTTATGCCAGTCGGTATCGGTCCTGTAAGGACGGCCCGCCTCGTTAAGATTATCTGCGATATCACCTTTATAGTATCTAACCTTAAACTGAGGGATAGTGACATTGCTGTTATTAACTATCGAAACCAAAAGATTATGCGTCCCGCGACTTTCATCATACCGAAGCCTAAAATCTGAAGCGGCAATGTCAAAATCGCCGGATGCTTTACCTACGGAGGGAGAACCAGACACTCTTGAAAAATCAAAAGTCACCCCAGCCAATTTCTCTCTCTCATTTTCTGCATCGGTGCCTGCGTTTGCAAAGTAAAGGTTCCCAAAACTGCTCCCGCCATCAGCAGGATAAAAACTAAGGTGCAACCACCCTTCCTTTATAAACTTAAAGGTACGGCTAAACTCACCGCTGCCCTTAGCGATCTTAGGCCCCTGATCGGATAAAACTTCCCCGTTAGTAGCATACACATGAAGTATCGCCCTGTCATGCGACGCTAAGTTATATCTGCCCGTTACAGTATAAGTCTCACCAACTTCAATCTTGGGCGACGTACCCGTGACACTGCTGATCTCAATGCTATCGCCCCGCATAAAACCGGACCGCGTAACCGCAAACAAAATAAGCTCATTCCCTTTAGCTGGTAAAACATTAGCCTGCGTTCCGTGTTTTTCTTGTAATGCCACAGAACTTGCTTTAACCAAAAACAACATCTCTTCATTATCAAACCCTGCCATAGGTATCGCCGCATAACCGCCATCATCAACTGTGATCTTCGCTTTAAGAACGCTTGAAAGGTCAACCTCCTCTGCCTTGGAACTGTCATCGCCGCGCATCACAGCACAATCAATATCTAAAAATATCCGCCCGTGGCGAACACTCGGCGTAACAGCCATCCGCACTGAATCGGTATGGTCCGAACTAATGGCCATCGAAGCCTGCTCATTATTCAATACCAAAACACGTGGAGATGTCAAAACATGGGATTCCTTCAAACCGTGAGCTTTCCTAATAATATCCTTAACCGCTTGATCGCTTAACTCCACCGCCTTTACATTCCTGCCGCTATGGATATTGATCTTGTCTAAAAAACCATCGCCGCACTTGATCAACCGTGCTTCAACGTTAATTGCAATATCTTTCTGCAATCCGCCTTTAGCCCCAGGTCGTAGCGCAACATTCTTAAACTCGTAACGCTTGTAAGGACGCGTCTGAAAAACAAACTCCTTGATCCTGTCAAGCGGAACCTTTAACGTGTACTGCATGGTCCACGTCTTACCATCGATCGATCCACCACTGCCGCCGCCGAAATGCTCCGTTCCTTCGGAATCTATCGCAATAACTCTTGTCTGATCTCCAGCATAACCATGTGTTATTGTAATTGATGTCTCATCGCCAACAGCTACCGGTGCAAACCAGGATATACCTTTGCCTTCTTCGTCAGGACGTCTTACATACGTTCCATGCAGCGGCATCTTGCGAGAATAACGCGTTTCATATTTACCAGACGCAATACCAAGCTTTATATGCGTTACTTCTTTATCACCCGGCATATCCAAAACAGAGCAAGACATCTCGCTAGTCGATGACTTGTTCGCATTGCTATGAGCTGCATTTTTACTATGCTCCGAATAAACATAATTACCCGGCTCATTACCTTCCTCGTAGTTGATCAAAACAGCGATTTCATAAGCTTTTCTGCCCGGCATCGGCGATATCGATATCCTGCTGTTTATTCCATCCCAGGGGTTTCCTGCAAGCTCTGACCCGTCCGGCTTCCACCACTTCTTACCTTTGCTCGGATGCTCTGCAACACCGACAAGCTCGACGCTAACACCATCAGGCAAAGAAGCCTTGTAGGGCAAACCCATTGCCTCTGGTCGAAGTTCAAAGTTGATAGTCTTCTCTTTTGCAGAACCGAACAACTTTGTCAAAAATGTTTTACGTTCGGAATTGTAACTGTCAGCCTCGGCTTTAATACCATGCTCTTCATACCAAGTCGGATAGCTGTACCTACCCTGCGAATCGGTTATCGTCCACTGCTGTCCCCCTGCATACCCGTCATCGCCAACACGCACCCCGGCTATCGGCTCACCGCTAACCGCATCGGTAACCGTTCCCTTGATCAAAAAGCCCGGCTCACTACCTTTCGTATTGTGCGCATCGGAAAGAGTTACAAAGCTAAGCACAACAATAGTAAGCACCGCAAGCGGCGACCATTTATAGGCACTCTTTTTAAATTTCGCGATAGAAGTTATCCGTCGTTTGATCTGCGACTTATCTTCAAGAATCCCGGCCATAGACGGCAGCCGGGATTGATGCGAAAACCTCTCCAGCAAACTAACGATCGTCTGGCCATACAGATTTGGCTGATCCGTTCCCATCGTAGACAGCGCCAACCCGTCACATGCAAGCTCCCTGTCTATTCGGATCCGATAAAACGCAAACCAAACCATCGGATTAAACCAATGCAATATCTGCAATACCGCCATCACCCAGCCCAGATAAATATCAAACCGTTTCAAATGCGCAAGCTCATGCAAAAAGATATGTTCAAGCTCCTGAGGCGTTAAGCTCTTTAGCATTCCCGCAGGCAGCAATAACCTTGGCCTTACAAACCCGAACAACGCAGGCGACTGAACCCTCTTAGTCTCAACGATAGCAAGGACAGTCTCGATCCCCATCTGCGCCTTACAATCCTCAAGCATCTCCAAAACCTTCTGATCGGTCACAGGACGTTTTGATTTAATAATACGCCACAACCGAAAATTACCCGCAAAAACAATACACGTAAGCAAACCGGCACCTACTGCCCAAACAAACCTAAGAACAAAACCGGCATCAACCGAAAGCGAAGAAGAGGGTTGTTCGGATACACTTTGCCCGTTCGCAGCAGGGATGCTTTCCGGAGCAGCCTTCGTTTGATGGACCGGTTTTGATTTAAGTTTACCGACCGCCAGAGGAGTCGCCGTCGGTTCGCCAGTAATGTCATTATTAATCACAAAAGATTTCTGTGTAATATGTTCAAACGTCGTCTTAACCTGCCCAGGCTCCGGAACAAGGTTATAAACGCTAACCTTACTCTGCGGCGACCACGGCATAAGCATTCGCACGATCAAGAGCATCCACAAACAATAGTGCCACCGAAGCCCAAGCCGCTTTGCAAACAATAGCTGAAATGTGAGGATCAAGCATACAAGAACCGATGCCTGCGTCGTCGATTTCAACAGCCACTGGAAGAAGGGACTAAGTTCTGCAATAAATTCGCTCATTGGTTGCCCCCTTTTCTTTCAAGTATCTCCTTAAGCTCGGCAATATCATCGTCACTAAGCTGCTGCGCTTCGATAAAAGCTGCCAACATCGGCTTAACTGCCGTCGCACCTGCCCGCTGCAAGAACGATGAAGTCTCAGCCTGGACGCAATCATCTTCCGAAAGAACAGGGAAGTATTTGTATTGCCGCCCCTCTTTTTCAAAGCTGATCGCCCCTTTGCTAGCCAAACGGTTGATAAGCGTCTTAACCGTCTTGGGGTTCCAGTCCTTTTTGTCGCTGACTTGCTCAACAACTTCGTTGGCAGTAGCCGGCGACTTTCGCCACAAAACTTTCATTACCTGCCACTCCGCTTCGCTGATTTTTGGTTTGTTAGTCATATATCGAGTCTCCTAAGTATTACATTTGTAATACATACAAGTATTACACATGTAATCGTAAAGTCAACCACTTTTCTTGACTTTTTTTAAAAAAAAACTAAAATCCTCTTTTTTGGCCCAATATCACTGATTGCAATCCACGCTCGGCAAAAAAAGGCTTCGAAACAAAGCACGAATCTACGGGGTAAAGGTCATGGATATCCTCACTAACTAAAGGCTTACCCGAAGATATTAAAAAAGAGAAGGGTGTGTGTAAGCAAATATTTTCTGGATTTATTTAAAATATTAAAATTTTTTAAATTTTGTTCGGTTTTTGTTAGGGCTTTTCGGGTCGAATTGCCGATAGATGTTTTGGACATAAAACAGTGAAGGCATTAAGAAGACAGAAAGCGGGAAACGAAAATGGACAAAAAGCGATTCAGTAAAGATGTAAGCGATGGGCCGTTGTGTAAATTCGGCCCGGGTGGGGACTATGTTCGGAGCTGGCCGCCAGAGCCAATCGGGGAAAAGGCAGCACTGGAAAACCCTATCGGTAAGCTTCTGGCAACGATAGGACAAATCATCAGCGCGACGGTTAAGCCGGAGCTGATCGGTGAGATAACCGCTGGGTACGCGATAAGCGGACCAAACCAAATCAACGCATATAAGGAGATGAGCCACGGTGCAACAAGAACAGATAACGCCACGACAGCTAAAAGTGCTAAGCCAGGTATCGGAACTGGAGCGAAACAATTGCTATTTGCCGACGATAGCGGAAGTGGCCGGCGAGCTAGGCGTAAGCCGAACAACCGTATTCGAACACATCGGCGCGTTGCGAAAAAAAGGACTTATCGCCAAGACAACCGGCAAGGCACGCTCTTTGAAGATAACTTCGTCAGCCAACCGGCTGCTTGAGAGTGTCCGGCAACAAAACCCGGTATACAACCGCCCGGCGAGCAGGGAACTGGAAGGTCTGCCTTTGCTGGGTAAGGTGGCAGCGGGTGTTCCCATCGAAGCGATAGAGAACGCAGAACGCGTGTCGCTTAAAGATATGTTCGGCGACAGCGACGATGTGTTCGCTCTGGCTGTTACCGGCGACAGCATGATAGAGGAAGGGATAGATACCGGCGATGTTGTCATCTGCAAAAAGGCAACCAATGCCAGCAACGGGCAGATCGTCGTAGCGATCGTCGATGACGACAGCGCGACGCTGAAACGGTTCTACCGCGAAAACGATCATGTGCGGCTGGAAGCATCCAACGATGCGTACGATGACATTGTAACTCAAAACTGCAGAATAGAGGGGGTAGTCCTTGGACATCTACGTCAAATATAACACCTGCGGGGTTAGAGACAAACACGGCCAAACAGAGTTTGACCGTGCCACATGGTTGACTAAGTAAAGCAAGTCTTAATTGTAAAAATGGATTCCAGCTTTCGCTGGAATGACAAGATGGATTTGGTTTTACGATATTTTTCTTAGGACCGGCTTTTCTACCTTTTTGTATTCTTTTACGAATTCGAGCCAGTTTGACCATGCATCGCGGTAGGTCTGTCCGGAATAGAGGAATCCGTCGTTGTGGGAGCCGAATATTTCTATGAATTCTTTTGGTTCGTTTGCGGCGTCGTAGAGCCTTAGTCCGAACTCGAACGGGATCAACTCGTCGTTTCTGCTATGTATTATCAGAACGGGGCAAGTAATCTTCTTTATGTGTTCGATGGTTTTATAGCTGAAAGCTGCGAACATTCTAACGGGCATGTACGGATACGACTTCTTTCCCATGTCGAGGTATGAAGTGAACGCGCTTTCTACAATGAGTCCTCGCGGCTGAACCTTCTTTGCCAGATGCGCGGCGACGGACCCGCCTAGCGATCTTCCGAAGATGATTATGTTTTCCTTTTTGATCCCGCAATCGAGAGTTAGCCAATGCCATGCGGCTGTTGCGTCAAGGTGTGTTCCGTGTTCTGTCGGGGTTCCTTCGGATGCACCATAACCTCTATAATCGAAGATGAAACAGCTTAGTCCAAGCTCGTTTAGAATGTTAATTGTGTCGAGTCGATGTGTCATGTTGCCGCCGTTGCCGTGGCAGAATAGAACTGTGAACTCTGCATCGGGCGCGGGAATGTACCAGCCGTTCAACTTGGTATTATCTTTGGCCCTGAAGTTGACGTTCTCGTAAGTTAAACCGATATCGCCCGGGTTGTACGGGAGATCCTTTACGGGTTTGTACAGAAACTTCGGCTGAAGAAAGTAAAGCGACCAGCCGAGGACAGAATATGCAATGAAGATAACCAGAGCTATCGATAACCAAAATGACATTTTAAAATCCTTTTTTCTGCCTTCTTTTAGCACTTCCCATGCAAATATGAGCACGAGCAATATTAATAATCCGTATTTCCAGAACAATTTATCTTTCCTTTCAGAAAAAAGCAAATATAAACCTCTATTTATTTTAGTTTGCCAGAAGATGATTTACAAGCTATCATTGTGGAAATGATAAATAGACGTACGACAATGATAGTTAATATCGGCAAGATCAAGCTCGGGTGGGGGCAGCCTATCGTTATTCAGTCGATGACGAAGGTTGCGACGACCGATGTCGATAAATGCGTAAAACAGGTCAAAGAGCTGACCCAGGCGGGTTGCGGGCTTGTTCGGATCGCTATCCCTACCAAGGCTGACAGCGAGGCGTTTCGCCAGATCGTCGATAAATGCGATGTTCCGCTGGTTGCTGATATTCATTTTTCGCCGGCGCGGGCTATCGAAGCGATCGAGGGTGGGGCGGCAAAAATACGCCTGAACCCGGGGAATATTAAGGATCAGGACGACATTGTGCGGATCATCGACGCGGCGAAGATGCACGGGACGGCGATACGTGTGGGGGTTAACGAGGCGAGCATCCGTGAGCTTGGCAAGGAGAAGGTGGACATCCCGGCCGAGAACAGAGTGCATCTGATGCTGAAGGAGATGGAGTATTATGTGCGGCTGTTCGAGACGAATAAATTTCCGAATATTGTGCTGAGCGCTAAGAGCGCCGATACCGTGCGGACGATCGAGGTTAACCGTGCGATCGCGGAAAAGTTTCATTATCCGATGCACCTTGGCTTAACTCATGCGGGGCTGCCGGAGGATGCGAAAGTGTCGTCGGCGGTTGCGATAGGAAGTTTGCTGGCTGACGGGATCGGCGATACGATACGGGTTAGCACTGCGGGGGATCCGGTTAAAGAGATCGAGATCGGCAGGGAGATATTGAAGTCGCTGGGGCTGATCGAAACGAACGAGCCGGAGCTGATCGTGTGCCCGACGTGCGGCAGGTGCCAGGTGGATGTGGTAAAACTGGCGACGAAAGTTAAGAAGTTCCTGAAAAAGATAGATAAGCCGATACGCGTTGCGGTGATGGGGTGCATCGTTAACGGCCCGGGGGAAGCTGCGGATGCGGACGTTGCGATATGTGCGGCGAAAGGGAAAGGGTATATCTATCGGCACGGTAAAAAACTGAAATCGGTACCTGAGAAGGATCTGCTAAAGACGCTTGAGAAAGAGATAGAAAAGCTTTAGCCACGAATTTCACAAATTTATAGTGTTTTTTGTCATAAAACATGAAAGGTGAAATATGGAATTGCTAAAGAAATTGTTAAAGCTAACACTTACCTTTATTTACTTATCGCTACTTGTGTTTTTCTCAATAACATGCGAAATACTTTCAGGGAAAATTTTCCTGAAAAACATCTTCATGCCGCTTGCAGAATCCGGCAAAGCAGGAATAGTTGCCAACGACTTCTTTCTGTTTATATTCATACCTGCTGTAAGTGCATCTATTGTAATTGGACTGCTAGGAGGCTATCTGAATAAGAGGTCATCTAATAAATTTAACTGCTATTTCGGTTATATACCTGCTGCCATTTATGGCGCAATGCACTATATTCATTTTTGGGAAAAAGGACCCGGAGCAGTAATCAATCTTTTTGGAACTGCTTTAATCATACTTTCAGCAGGTTTTGTTTTTTTAAAATTAACAAAAGCACGATGAAGTTTGAATGTAAGATTCTATAAATGTCAAAGCAATATTATGTTTATATAATGTCGAATAAATATAATACCACTTTATATACGGGGATGACAAATAATCTTAAAAGGCGTGTCAAAGAGCACAAAACTAAACATTTCAAAGGATTTACAAGCAAATACAATATCACAAAGCTTGTTTATTTTGACACGGCCGAAGATGATCTTTCTGCAACAAAAGAAGAGAAAAGAATCAAAGGACTGCTTCGAAAGAAGAAAATAGCTTTGATTGAAGAGAAAAATCCGAATTGGGAAGATTTAAGTGTCGGTCTGGACAAAAACACACAGTGTTAATAGCGTAATGGGGAGACTCTTCGCTTCGCTCAGAGTAGCTGAATGATCAAGATCATTCAGCTAACCAGGTTGGTCCGATGGCTATGTCTACTTTTAGGGGGACGTCTAGTTTTATTGCGTTTTCCATTTCTTTTGCTATCCATTTTGCGTGGTGGTCGGCATCTTTGGTCGGCAGCTCGAAAACCAGCTCGTCGTGTATCTGTAAGATCATTTTTACTGGTAAGTCTTCAGTATCAATTTTGTTTTGGATGTTTATCATTGCTACTTTTATCAGATCGGCGGCGGAGCCTTGTATAATCGTATTTATTGTCAGGCGTTCGCCTTGTGATCTTATATTGAAATTTTTGCTGCTTAATCCATCTATTTTTCTTCTTCTGCCCAGGATCGTTTCTGCATAACCGGTTTTGGTAGCGGTCTTGATCGAATCGTCCATGAACTGCTTTATCGAGCTGTAACGGTCGAAGTAATCAGCGATGAATTTTTTGGCGGCGGCCTGGGTTATGCCGATGGACTTTGACAGGCCGAACGGGCCCTGGCCGTAGATTATACCGAAGTTGACACCTTTTGCATGGCCACGCATCTCTGAATCTACGTCTTCCAAATCAACATTGTAAACCTGTGATGCAACAAAGGCATGGATGTCACGGTCGTCGACGAAGGCCTGTGTCATTGTTTTGTCCTTCGAGAAAGCAGCTAGCAGCCTTAGCTCTATCTGGGAATAGTCTGCGCTTAGGATGCAATCGGTTTTCTTTGCAGGCACAAACGCGGAGCGTATCTTTTTGCCAAGTTCTGTCCGTACGGGGATGTTCTGTAAGTTGGGATCGGATGAGCTTAGTCGGCCGGTTGCGGTTATTGTCTGGTTGAAAGAAGCATGCACTCTTTCTGTGCGGGGGTTTATCAGTTGACCCAGCTTGTTTACGTATGTGTTTCGCAGTTTGTCCAACTGGCGGTATTGCAGTATCAATGGAATGATCTCGTGTTGATATTGTAATTGATCGAGGACGCTTGCGTCTGTGGAGCGTGATTTCTTGCCGGTTTTGGTAGACTTTAGGCCAATGCGATCAAAGAGTATCTCCGCAAGCTGCTTGGGTGAGGCGATATTAAAGACGCTGCCTGCGATGGTGTGAATTTCTTCGGTAAGCGTGTCTATTGTCTCTGTCATTGTGATGGACATTTGTTTCAGTAGCGGGACGTTTAGGGATACGCCGTGCTGTTCCATTTTTGTGAGTACCTCGATAAGGGGCATTTCTATGTCTTCGAAAAGTTTTTTTATCGATGGTTCGTCGTCCAGCTTTTTTGCAAGGTATTGGTAGAGCATGAAGGTTATGTCTGCGTCTTCTGCGGCATACTGGGCGGCGGATTCGGTATCAACCAGATCGAAGGTTAGCTGGTTTTTGCCTTTACCGATGAGGGCGGAGATGGGGATCGGTTCGTAATTCAGGAAGTCCCGGGCCATGTTGTCCATTGAGTGGCTTCTTCTTTGGTCGGAGAGGCAGTATGAGGCTACCATTGTATCGAAGTATAGACCCGCGACAGGCATCTTAGCATTTTCGAGAATATGCAGGTCGTACTTTGCGTTCTGTGCGATCTTTTTTATTTTCTTATCTGCCAAAACCGGTGCAAGCTGTTCTCTCAGCATTGCGATATCTAAGTGGGGGCTGCCTAACGGGGCCTTGACGGCTAAATAAAATGCCTGGTGGGGTTTCCATGCGAAGCTTAGGCCTACGAGGTCTGCACGCATCGAATCGACAGACGTTGTCTCGGTGTCGAAAGCGATCAG
>JAGLHQ010000224.1 GCA_023143375.1 Planctomycetota bacterium | reverse complement strand
AAATTATCAGTAACATAGCACTAGTGTCAAGTACCGAAAAAGACAAGCATAAGACAAGAATGGTATTCGCGGATAGGCGGTTGAATAGGCTGTGATTCGTAAGGCTTGAATCTGTAAGTGTTTAAACTAACTGGGGTACTAGGATTCGAACCTAGACAAACAGATTCAGAGTCTGTCGTGCTGCCGTTACACTATACCCCAAAGAAGCTTACGCAACTGCCATAATTTAGCGATTTTTTTTGAAAATGCAAGGGGTTTGCAGGTTTTTTTGTTAAAATGAGGGGCCTGCCTTTGGCCTGCCCAATTGATAGTTAAACCGCATGGGCAAAAATTTTATCCATCCTACGGTGGCTGTACTGTTTTATTTAGCCCCTTCAGGGCAAAGATATGTGTTTGTGATGAGTTCCCAGGGTGGCGCCCTTCGGGCTGACCCTGGGCTGATACATTTAACCCTTTCAGGGTTAGAATAAACACGGCCAAGCGAGTTTGGCCGTGCCACCCGGATGTTGAGCAAGTTTTAGTTGTAGTAATCCGGATGTTGAGCAAGTTTTAGTTGTAGTAATGTAGATTCCCGCCTTCGCGGGAATGACAAGGTAAGCCTTCGCGGGAATGACAAGGTAAGCCTTCTCGGGAATGACAAGGTAGCCTTATTTGAAAGTTTCTGTGTTTTCGAGGAGCTTTCTTAGGAAGTCGAGGAACTGGGATGCGTCTGCGCCGTTTACGACTTTGTGATCGACTGAAAGGTTCAGGTTCATAATCTTTCTTACGGCGGGAGCGCGGTTGCAGCTTACGCAAGCGTCGGCGATGCGTCCGACTCCGATGATGCTGCACTGTCCGGGCAAAACTACGGGGATGAACGAATCGATTCCGAATCCGCCGAGGTTGCTTACGGTGATGGATGCCCCTTCCAGGTCGTCCGGTGAAAGAGTGTTTGCCTTTGCCTTTTCGATGAGGCCGGTAGAAGCGGCTGCTACCTCGATAAGCGATCGGCTTGGGACGTCCTTTATGACCGGTGCAACGAGGCCGGCGGCGGCGGAAACTGCCAGTCCAACGGAAACCAAGTCTGCAAGGATAATGGAGTCTTCGGTGAGCCTGCCGGTCATTACGGGGTATTTTTCCATGGCAATACCGAGAGCGTAAATAATAAGATCGTTGAATGAGACCTTCACATTGGAAACGCTGTTTAGCTCTTTCCTGAATTCGACAAGCTCGGTGACGTCCGCTTTGGTATTCAGATAGAAGCATGGTATCGTGCTTTTTGACTGTAGCATTTTCTTTGCGGTAATTTTTTGCAATCTGGAAAGCGGAAGCTTTTTGCCGGAAACCGGCTCAACGTCTGTTTTGAGAGCGGGGGCAACACTTACGTCCGGTTTTTTCGATTGTTCCTGCGCCTGAAGTTTGCGATAGTTTTCAAGCAAGTCTGCATTTTTCGCGTTGAGCTTATCAATGAGAGATTCCGGAGCGTCGCCTTTTTTGTCGCTGTAAACGACGAGAGCTGTTTCTATCGGCACTGTCATATTCGGCTCAACCAGTATCTTTGTTATGCAGCCCTGGAATGGCGCCTCTATGTCCATGGCAGCCTTGTCGGTTTCTATGTGTACGAGCTTGTCGGCAATGTTTACAACGTCACCTGGCTGGACGAACCACTCTATGATGGTTGCATCCTGCATCGACTTTGAATATTTGTCCAATGTAAAATGTTTTGCCATTTAAAAAATTCCTTCGAGAAAATCAAAAGAGGCATTTTAACTAAAACCGGCAAAGTTTCAAGGCCTCATTTTTTTTCGATAAGTTCCAGTACCCTTTTGACTGAATCGGTCTCTGACATGCCAATATATTGCCTCTGAGCGGCGTTAAGTGCGTTGATCTGCCCTATCCGTGCGGCATTTTGTCGTATGAACAGGGAATTTTTTACAACGTTGCTTATCGTAACGGCCTGTTTTGGGGACGCAGCAGCGAACAGGCCGATGCCGTCAAGGATAAATGCCAGTGGTTTTGTATTCCATTTTTTCATCCATGAATTGATGGCGTTTTCGATATTATCCTGTTGCGAGGACCTTAGAAGGACGGGCGGTCCGTTAACGTATATCTGTTCGTCCGGGGTCAGCGATCCCGGTGCGAGCAGACGTTTCGGGTTTTGCAAACGCATGAATGAAAAAACTTCAGGCGCCGAAAAGTATTGGACAGGAACGTTTTTATAAGTAGTCTGCAAGATAGCGGCGCGGATGTTTTTTTTGGCAATCGAAATAATCTTTTTATCGATAGCGGGCGTTTTTTGTTTTTTAAATTTCATCAACCCCCCGCTGCATGTTCTTATAACCTTGCGCGCGAGAGATAGAACTTTTTTCTCGGTGTTCGCGGAAACTATCAGGCCGTGGTTTTGCATGAAGACGATCTGGGGAAGTTTTTTGAATCGCCTTTTATAGCTTGCGACGGAGGTTGACATTTTTTGCCCGAAATTAAAACCGGGATCGGCATAAGAAACCCAAAGTGCGGGTTGTGGCAAATCTTCAAAAAGTTTTTGCAGTTTTGCTTTTCCGTTCCTTGAACAGGTGTATGCGTTTACGGCGACGGGGTGCAGGTGAATGACATATTTGTCAAGACAGGTGTGCAGGGGCAGCTCGATCGACGGTGGCGAGGTGCTGCCGAACCTGTCATCGCAAACCTTGAACAGGCGGCGGGCGATGACGGTCTGGACGATATTTATGTCCAGCTTTAAAAGGGATGTGTCGGCGATGATGTCGATGGCGTTATCGAGGTGTAATTTCCTGTAACCCTTTCTTGAAGTCATGTCCTTTAGAGGTGTTCCGCTTGCTTTTATGTATATGAATCGGCCGTCGTCTGTCTTTACCGAGGTGTTTCCGCTGGCACCGGAGACCAGTGCGGGATCGGCGCCGACGGTCCTTGATATATCAATAAGTTGTTTTAGCGCTTTATCCATAATTAGCCTTCTACTTGCTTTTTATCGATTGCGATTGTATCATAAGAAGCTTGTAAATGTAAAAATTAAAAGTAAAAATGTAAAATTGTGGAATCAGCCTTTCACTGGGAATCTTTATATAGCCCTTTCAGGGCAAAGGTTTGTTTGTGATGAGTACCCAGGGTGGCGCCCTTCGGGCTGACCCTGGGCTGATACATTTAACCCCTTTGGGGTTAGGCTTAACTCACGGCCAAGCAAAGCTTGACCGTGGCACCCGGCCGCTGAGCAGGTTTTAACTGTATAAATGGATCCCAGCTTTCGCTGGGATGACAAGTTGTAGGGCAAGTTTTAATTGTATAAATGGCCCCAGCATTCGCCGCACCAATTTACGCCAGTAGGCTAATTGGTGCGGGATAAACCGCTGGGATGACAAAGTGGAAACACGTAGAACCGCATGGGCAAAGAATTTGCCCATCCTACGGTAAGATTGGGTTTAGAAGTTGTAATTGTAACAATGGCTTCCAGCACCTAAGGCATAAACTTTTGCTGGGATGATAGAACGTGTGGCATTTATAAACCGCATGGGCAAAGAATTTGCCCATCCTACGGCAGGATGACAAGTTGTAGGGCAAGTTTTAATTACAAGAATAAATAATGGTCAAGATCGGCGATATAGAATTAGATGTTCCTTTTTTTCAGGCCCCGCTTAGCGGGTATACCGATTATGCGATGCGTAAGCTTGCGTTTGAAATGGGGTGTCCGCTTGCGTTTACCGGCGTTATGCTGGATAAGGTCGCTGTTCATCCTAAGGCAGTTCGTAAGCTGAAGTTTCAGCCGGGGATTGACGAGCGGCCCGTGGGGGCGCAGGTGATGGGTGCGACGCCGGAGGTTATGGCGCAAGCATCGGCGGCATTTGAAAAGATGGGATACGACCTGATCGATCTTAACTTTGCGTGTCCTGCGCCAAAAGTGCTGCGCAGGGGCAGAGGCGGATGCATGCTTACCAAGCCGGAGACAGCGATAGAAATATTCAAGCAGGTTCGGGATGCGGTCAAGTGCCCTGTTACAGTTAAGCTTCGTATCTGTTATGGTTACATGGACGGGACGGAAGAAAACTTTTGGCAGATATGCGAAGGGCTTAGCAATGCTGGGGTCGACGCCATCGCGATACACGGGCGCAGCGTAAAAGGTATGTATCGTGGTAAAGCCGATTGGAAAACGATCAAAGCTGTTAAAGAGAAATTTCCTGCAACGAAAATATTCGGCAGCGGAGATATAATGGACGCGCAAACGGCTGTCGAGAGGTATAAGTCTACGGGGATCGACGGGATAGTGATAGCTCGCGGGGCGATAGGTAATCCGTGGATATTTCGCGAGGCGCGGGCGCTGTTCGAGGGCAAACCGATGCCAGAGGGACCGAGCCTTGAAGAACAAGGGATAATGATGCTGCGGCATTTCGAGATGCTTCTGAATATGAACCCGGAGCGAAAGAGCGTTCCTTATTTTCGTAAGTTCAGCGCCAGGTACACCAAAAGACATCCGCAACGCAAAAAAGTGCTTATGGCGTTATTGAAACCAAAGACACGAGAAGGTATTCACGATGCGATAAGAAAATGGTACGGGGTTGGGATGGAAGAGATAAGCGACGAAAGCATTGCCGTTAACCTACGGAGCTAGAGGCCGGGGCAACTAAGGGGCGACGTTGTTTTCGGTATTTCTGATGTCAAAACCGTGTCGATAATCCATATTTCAACCAATCAGCCCTATAAGTATCCCGCTAAAAATTAACAAAAAAAACATTTTTTATTATTATTAAGCTTGCTTTGGTAGCACGAATTCAGTATTCTTATGCGCACTTAGTTCTTAACTATATGAATTTAACGGATAAAAATGGGCAATGTAATTAGGGATGGACATGACATGACAAGGATTTTATTAGGTTTAGTGCTCTTATTGGTGATGATAGATGTTTGTAGTGCCGCGCACGCCGGTGACGTTACGCACAGCGATAGTTTAACAGGAGGTTTTTGGGGACTGAGCGATCATTTGGCAGAAGACGGAATTGAGGCAAGTTTTGGCGTTACAAATATCTATCAAGCCAATGTCAAAGGAGGTCTTAGTACGAACAATAAAAGAGGCAGGTATTCCGGCAGCTATGACCTTGAAGTAACTATCGATACCCAAAAGCTCTTCGGTGTCGAAGACGGCAGCTTATACATTCATGGCGAAGGGTGGTGGTCAAGATCAGGCGGTATCAATGACGCTTCGGTCGGCAGCGTATTTGGTGTAAACGGGGACTCAGGTTCACGAGACACACTGGTAATTACCGAAGTTTGGTGGGAACAGGCTATGTTCGATGACACCCTTCAGCTTCGTTTAGGTAAGCTGGATATCACAGGCGGCTTCGAATGTCGCGGCTGTCCGGTAACCTTCGATGGCAGTACCTTTGCCAACGATGAGGCCAGCCAATTTTTAAACAGCGCGTTGGTCAACAATCCTTCGATCCCCTTCCCTGACTATGGGCTTGGTGCCGTACTGTATTGGAATCCGATCGAGTGGTGGTATGCCTCTGTTGGTATTGCAGATGCTCAGTCCGATGCAAAAGAAACCGGTTTCAGGACCGCTTTTGGCAGTGAAGATTATTTCTTTTCTATCTTTGAGACAGGAGTTGCCCCCTGGCTGGATTCTGCCAAGGGCCCATTGCATGGAATATATCGAATAGGTCTGTGGAACGATCCGCAACCGAAAGCCAATTCAGACGGCACAAAAAGCTCCCGTGACGATGTTGGTTTTTATCTCAGTTGTGACCAAGTGGTGGCTAAGGAAAATTCTGACCTTGAAGACAGCCAGGGTCTTGGAGCATTTTTCAGATATGGCTATGCCCCCAGCAAGCGAAATGATATTACCAACTTCTGGAGTTTCGGCTTTCAATATCAAGGTCTTATAGACGGTCGTGACAACGATGTTTCAGGAGTCGGTTTTGCACAAGGCATTTTTAGCGACTCAGCCGATAGCACATATACCGACGATTACGAAAATGCTGTTGAGCTATACTACAATGCACAAGTGACAGGCTGGCTTAATATCAGTCCGAGCATTCAATATATCACTAATCCCGGCGGCAACAAAGCGGTAAGCGATGCCATTGTACTGGGCCTACGGGTACAAATGACTTTCTAAATAACAATCTATAAATAAGGACAAAAAACCTCACTCAAATGAGACCAGGAGAATTATATTATGCATATGGCAAATGAGTTATTATCGGTTCCGGTTGCAGCGGGCAGTTTTGCAGCAAGCGCGGTTTGTATTGGGATGATATGCCGTAAAGCTAAGAACAAGATCGATCCGGAAAAACATTCACTAATGGGAATCATGGGTGCATTTGTTTTCGCGGCACAGATGGTAAATTTCCAGTTGCCATTTATGCCCGGAACCAGCGGCCATATGGTAGGCGCGGTTCTGCTTGCGATCCTCCTCGGCCCATACGCAGCTACCATTGTGATGACATCCGTAGTTGTAATTCAATGCCTGATCTTTCAGGATGGAGGCTTGCTTGCTATTGGCTGCAATATTATCAACATGGCGATCGTGCCAAGTTTTATAGGGTTTTATCTTTATCGCACGATCATCGGAAACAAAGAGAACCAGCTTAGGATGTATGTTTCAAGTGTGATCGCCTGCATAGGAGCACTTACTATAAGTGCGGTTCTTGTGCCAATACAATCTGCATTGTCAGGTGTACTTATGGTTCCGTTTAGCACCTTCCTTGTAACGATGATCGGTGTTCATCTTTTGATCGGAACGATCGAGGGGATACTGACTGCGGCGGTTTTGATATACCTTCGCCAGGCTCGGCCCCAGCTAATAGACAGTTGTATCACGAGCCCTGCCAAGATCAGCAAAACCGGTGTGTATGTTTCGCTGTTAGTAATGACGCTGATAGTCGGATGCGGCGTTTCTTTATATGCAAGCGAAATGCCGGACGGACTTGAATGGAGTTACGCTGAAAGACCCGATCAACCGGAATTTAAACATATCATATCAAATGACAGTAAAACTGTTGCGGTTACCGACCAACTTCAATCGAAGTATTCGTTACTCCCGGATTATACCATTCGTGCTTCATCAGGCGAAGTTCAGGGAGACGGCTGGACAAGCTTTGCGGCGGTAGCAGGTTCCGGATTGACTATGGGAGCAGTGTGGCTTTTCAGTTTGTTTATTAGAAGAAACGGTGATAACTATGCATCATGCGAGAATTGACAAACTCGCCTGTCAAAGCAGTTTCGTGCATAGCCTTGACGCCAGAACAAAACTTATCTCGATAATCTTGTTCAGTGGTTTTGCTATATCTGTTCCCTATACATCCCTGAGCATTCTTGCCTGTTATGCAGTCGGTCCATTTACAATTCTCGTTTCCGGCAAGGTTCCGTTTAGATTTGTTTTAAAGCAACTTCTTATCGTAAGCCCTTTTATTGCGGTACTTGCGAT
>JAGLHQ010000223.1 GCA_023143375.1 Planctomycetota bacterium | reverse complement strand
CACGGACCTGCTTGCCCTTGGTTCCGTCGTGTTTGATTTCAGTATCTTTAATATTTAAATGATTATGAGCCATCTTCTCGTATACCCGTATATTAGACTATTCGCTTATTTATCTTTCTTTTTGCCGATCGTCGGATCCCTGTTTATCAGCACCCGCATCTCCCTGACTTTTCCGCCCTCGATAGGCTGAATAAATATCTTTTCTTCTGCATTATTCAGCACCTCTTCTATCGCTTCCTGGTATATCTTCTGGATAACCAGCTTTGGCCGTGCCTTATATTCAGGAAGAAGTTCCAGGAGGTATTCTGCGTTAGCCTTGGCTGTCTCTATCTTCCTGGTTCGATACGCACGTGCTTCGCTGATAAGTTCCTGGCTCTGCCCCGAAAGCCGTGACAGCAACCGCTGTTTTTGATCTTCGCTAAGGCCTTCTTTCTTTAACGCCGCCAGCGTCCGCTCAGCCTCGGGGCCGCCCGCCTCGTTCAATGTCTTCTCTGCATAGCCGCGTGCCTCGGTGATCAGCTTACCGCTGGTCTGGCTGGCCTTGCTGGAGGCCTGGAACGCATCGTCAACCTGTCCGGGCCAGGTGATCTTACCGGCGACCTGCATCGCGACAACCGTTATTCCGCTGTCGATACCGTCAAGCTTGTCCTGCAACGAAAGTTTAACGTCGTTGGCAATGTCAGACTTACTGACGATAGCCTCGTCGATGCTGTAACGAAGCAAAGATGCGACGATAGCGTCCTCGGCAAAAACCTTCAGCAGCGGATCGACCGTCTCGGATGCGACATCCAAAAAATCCTCGCCCGGCTTCGGCGACCTGTAATAAATATTCCTGAAAAACTTTTCCGGATCGTCAATGCGATACGTAAGCTGCCACTTCGAGTGAACGATATTATAATCGTTACCTATTATCGAAGTATCGGCAATGCTCTCGTTGCGAGTCAGACAGTAACCGTCTATTTTCGGATTGAGCGTTGCCGGGAAATGTGTCTTGCCGCTTAGCTTCTCTCTTTCGGTCATAGAGTACCAGAAAGAATCGATCGCAAGCGATTGGACCTTCTTAACCGGGATGATAACCTTCTCGTTGATCGGTTCCGGAAGCGCCATCTGCAAACCCGGACCAAGCAACCGGGACTCGCCCATGCCCTGAACCTTACCGAAGCGAAGTATCATCGCCTGCTCGTCGGACTGAACCCTGAATATCCCCGAAGTAATAAAAAGGATCAACAGGACCACCATTACGACCTTAAGTATCTTAAAGCTTATGCCAAGCGCATCGGTCAGCGACCTGTTCGCAACGTCAAACCGCTCATTATCGGCGTCCTCTACATTTATATCGTTTTGTTCTGTTTGATTTTCTGTCATGATCTATTTTCCGAGCTTTCGTTTTGCTTTTGTTTGTAAACTCTGTCTTACTTAATATCAGGAACGCCCTTTAACAGTTTGATAGGTTCGGTCTCTGCTCCTAGAACTATCGTCGTCTTTCCCTTAAGGATATTCTTAAGCGCCTCGATATCTCGAAGGAACATCGCCAGTTCTTCGTCAGCCTCCAGAAGCTTATAATACTTCGCCGCCTCAGCATCACCTCTGCCCTTGATGGCTTTAGCTTCCGCTTCTACTATCGCAAGCAATTCGGTCTTTTTGCTCTCGGCATCGGTCCGTATCTTGGTAGCTTCCGCATTACCCTGTGCAATCGTTTCTTCCGTCTTGCGAAGGCGATCGGCGCTCATTCGTGCGAAAACATCCTGTGTAACCTTATCGCTTATGCCAAGCTGTTTTATCCCAACTGCCTGGACATCGATACCGTAATCGGCGATCGCCTGGGGCCTTAGACCGTCTGCCATCATCTGCTCGACCTTTTCGAACTTGATCTTGCTCTTATCGGCATTGACAAATTCGCTAAAGTAGAATTGGCCCACAACTTCGTTCTGGGTATTACGAAGCAGGCTGCGAAGATGCTCTTCGGCACCTTTCTTATCGCGAACGGACTCCAGAAACTTCAGCGGATCGCCTATCTTCCAGACAACATAGCTGGTAATAATGATCGGCTCGCCCCCGCGAGTGGTCGTCTCTTCCATAATACCTTTGAAAAGATTGTTACGCGAATCAAACTTATACACCGACTGTATCGGAGCAGGATACCGGAACTTCAAGCCCGGCTCATCGATAGACTTAGTCGGCTTACCGAATGTCGTCACGATCGCGATCTCTGTCTCACGCACCTGGAACGATACGAAAAACAACCCTAAAACTACAATTATCAAAGCTACAAGTGTCAACACCGAAACGTTTTTCATTTTCATTACACCTTAAATATAGATTTATATTCTAACCGTTTATTATTTTTAACAGCCTCGGCCAAAGGCCAAGTCCATAACTACGAACTACTTTTGCAATTCGCCCATATCGAGATCGTAAAGACTCGGTTCAAGCTTTTCTTTAAGATCGATAATATAAACCTGCCTGTCGTTCTCATCGGCAACGACAACATACTTACGAATATCCGCAAGAGCCTCTTCCAGCATCTCCAAACGCTGCAAACGCTTATATATCCGCGGCGAAGCCTTATAAGCGATCACCTGATCGCCAAACCGCTTGCCGTCTGCTTCTGCCGTTTTGGCACGCTCAAAAGCATAACTCTGTGCCTCGCTTAGCGTCTTAAATATTTCACCCTTGGCGCCTACTAATGCATCTTCGAACGCCGCTGAAAGTTCTTCGGTATCTTCACCGTTGTCTTTGGCCTGCTGATAACGGTATGCAAGCTCGTAAAGCTCGTTAGACTCGCGTACCGAACCGCCAAGCGTCGCAAGCACACGGTTTCGACCGGCAAGAGCAATAAGTATCTCCGCCTGACGCTTCTGAACGGCCCCTACGACCTTTTGATAATCTTCTGCAACATCCGGCGGAGGATGAACGCCCTGCAAACCAAGGAACACCACCTCGACACCAAGATCCATCGCATCTGCCGACGCCTGGACATGACGTGTAAGATACTCCGCAGCCTCTTTTCTACCGCCACCTAACATACCGTCTTCGCTGATATCGCTGCCCTCGGACTCCGAGGCCTCGATCTTGGAACTGGCGGCAAAATTCACCAGCTCGCGATAGCAGATCGCCATAAGCATCTCCTCGGTATCGGCGTGACTATAAAGGTAACTCTTAAGATCCTTGATACGATAATGAACAGGGACCGCTGCACGAACAATACTTACAGGGATCGCACCCTCATCGGTAAGCCCGCCTGCACCGGTTGC
>JAGLHQ010000222.1 GCA_023143375.1 Planctomycetota bacterium | reverse complement strand
CTTTTCTTTTTCCTTTTGCTCTTCCGATTGCACAAAACCGATATCGATGCGATGTATCTCGGCGGTCGCATATTTGTATGTCTTCTCGATGGGCCACGGAAACTTGAACGTAATGCCCGGACCGACCTGAGTTTTAAACGATCCAAAGTACTCTATCACTGCCTCCTGGCCGGGACGTACTACGACAACACAACTCAGCATATAAAGAATAAAGACAAGAAATAGAAACAGCGGGATAACAGCTTTTTCCATAAGCTTATAGAACCACGTCTGAGAAACCTGGAAACCGAATTGATAATCGATCGTGCTGGCAAATGTATGGAATATCCCGCCCGGCTCATTAAACACGCCAAGCAAACGGCTGTCAAAAGCGGCACGACTGTACTGACCGGAAATACGGGGACGATAAACATCAAGGATAAGATTCAAAGCAGTCTCGACGCCTAAGATGATCATCGCTATAGGAACAACCCACGCAAAAACATTCATCGCAACAAATATCTTAAACTGGGCAAGTGCGAGAGAAATAGCAACCGCAAACGAAAAGATAGAACTTGCAAGAAGCATGCTTCCGCCGGCACGCAAAGGTTTCCATCTGGCTTGAGCGCTCATGCCCGTTGCATATCGCGAGATCAGGAAACTTATAAAAGCGATAACAACCATGAAAACTGCTGACAACTGTGCGTTCTTTAGCGGCAAAGATACTTTATCGGAAACTCTGTTAAACAGATAAAGACCGATCAGGATACCATAAAGCGATGTCAAACCGGCGAAGATCGGAACGAACCACTTCTCGATCAGTTCAAGACGTTTGCTCGCTACCGCAAAAAGATCCGACTGCTCGGCATTGGCCTGGAATATCGTATCGGAGTTCTTGCTCTTGGCAAGATGAACCATATCCAGCTTTTCCTGCTCGGCAAGGCTCTGCTGATGAAACTGAACCGCAAGAGCAAACCATATTATCGCTCCGCCCAATATCTGCCAGCTAACTGCCGAAACCGCAAAAGAACCGCAAGATGCGCCGACAACCCAGCTAACTATGAAAAATACAATACTAAACACCAGTCCGGCTATTGAGACATATTCTGCACGTTTACTCGATACATTCATTTGTTACGCCTTATTTTGTAATTTGAACAAAAAACCTTTATTCTGTGTACCATTTATTAAAGGTACCTTAATATTTTACTTTTTTATCGACGAAGAACCGAATACTATAACATTAAATTATTCAAACTTGTATATTTTTTTAGGATACGATCATGTTATACAAACTTTATATCATCGGCAAAAACACCTTTATCGAAACACTGCGTCAGCCAATTTATGCGATAATTATCTCCCTGGCACTGTTTATGTTCCTGATCAGCCCCTCAATCGTAATGTATTCACTCGATGAAGACATAAAATTTCTACGCGAGATTGGCCTTTCTACGCTGTTTTTAGCTGGTTTGTTCATTGCTATATTCTCAGCAACCGGAGCCGTAACAGAGGAGATCGAATCAAAAACCATCACTACCGTGCTCTCAAAGCCTGTTTCAAGGCCAACATTCATAATCGGCAAGTTTTTTGGAATAACGCTCGCCGTGTTTATGGCCCATTATATCTCCAC
>JAGLHQ010000221.1 GCA_023143375.1 Planctomycetota bacterium | reverse complement strand
CACGACTGGCCCGTTATCACCGCCGCTGCCATCGCCATCACCTCTACTATTCTGTTAACTGCTTTTCTGAACTACTTTTACGATTGGAACTTCCCGGCAACCGCTACCGTACTAACTGCAATTTTGGCTACTTTTGCAATAATATTTCTATTTTTTATCGACAAAAACTGGAAATTCGATCCACATAATAACGCTTTCGAGATTTTCGACATTTATGCCTCCTTGCTGCTGTTATTGGCCATTTTGATACTAATATCGCTGGCAGTGATGTTTTCGACCAGATTTAACATTGTTATAACGCTAACATGCTGTGTAGCGGTATTCCTTTTGGGCCTTATCAGCGACTATATTTTCAGCAGATTCGCCGATCAGCACCTCTGGGCAAAGATCGGAAAGATTATTGTGCCAAACTTACAGGTATTCTGGGTCTCAGATGCCATACAGCAGGGATCTGCGGTAACGCTCGGATATATCGCCATAAGCTCAGTATACGCAGTCCTATACTCAGCCGGAATATTGTTTTTGTCGGTAGCCTTCTTCCAGAAGCGTCAGGTCGGATAATTTTTCACGCTATCCAGTAAAACTTAAACCATTACAAAACAAAGACTTACACAATATGTACGCCTATACAGACAATCCTGCCGGGTTGCTGTGGAAAACTTCAGGACAAACATACCGTCTAGTCGGTACGACTACCCGCCCGCCGCTTCGAAAACCAACGCCGTCTCATCGCAGTGATCCTGCTTGGAACATTTTGCACAATCGCTCCAAACCTTCATGGGCAAAGACGCCTTATCAACCTGAAAAAAACCGATTTTTTCAAAAAAAACAGGCTCCAACGTCAAAACAAACACTTTCGCAACCCCCATCTCCCCGGCTAAACCGATGGCACTTTCAACAAGCTCTTTACCGACCCCCTTGCCAAAACTGCCCTTTTCAATAGCGAGAGACTTGATTTCCGCCAGATCGGACCATACAACCTGCAACGCGCAACAGCCGACAACCCCGGAATCAGCCTCAGCCACCTCAAACATCTGTAGATTCTCGTAGATATCAGCGTGCGACTTAAACAGCATCTTATCCATCTCCGCATAACAGCAGATAAGCGAACGGATCGCTTCGACGTCACTAACTTTTGCTTTTCGAATATTCATTAGCAACAGTATACAAAGGATTTATATTTTCTCAAAACTTAATTTAGGGTTTGTTTTTGACCATTTATCGCAGGCTGATTATTTTTTAATGAAAAAAAACTGGAAAATTGCCCAAAAACCACTAAAATCCCGTCTTATGAAATTTATTTTAATAGACAGAGTGATTAGTGTCGAAGCCGGCAAAGAGCTAACCGCGACCAAAAGCGTATCGCTGGCGGAAGAATATCTGGGTGACCACTTCCCGGCTTTCCCGGTTCTGCCGGGTGTGCTGCTCTTAGAAGGAATGATAGAGTCCGCCGCATGGCTGGTTCGGCATACGCAAAATTTTAGTAACAGTATGGTCTTGCTTGAAGCGGCAAAAAATGTAAAATATAAGAGCTTCGCCGCACCGGGTATGAAGATAACCTATAACGTCAAGGCAAAGACAATAGAAGAAAACACCAGCAGCTTTATAACAACTGGTGTGTGCGGAGAAGAAGCTATCGTAGATGCAAGGTTAACATTAAGACATTTTAACCTCGCGGACGATAACCCTAAACTGGCAATGAACGATGGGAAGATCATCGAATGTATGAAGCAGCGGTGGAAACTGCTGACTCAATAAAACTGTTTTTTCAATGGATTGGATTTTGTACCGGAGGCATTAAATTATGGCAATGAGTCGTGAAGAAATTTTTGAGGAAGTGAAGGAAGTACTTGTAGACGCGCTTGGTCTCGACGACGATGAAGTAACCGAATCGGCAACACTAATGGGGGATCTTGGCGCAGAAAGTATTGACTTTCTCGATATAGTTTTCAGACTTGAAAAATCTTTTGGGATAAAGATCCCAAGAGAAGAACTTTTCCCGGCTGACTCACTATTAAGCAACCCTGACTTCGTTAGCAACGGCAAGCTCACTGAAAAGGGACTCGAAGAATTCAAAGCAAAGATGCCGCACTCGGACATCACTGCATTCCAGGAGGATCCGGACGTAAACAAACTTGCCAATCTGTTTACTGTCGCTTCGATTGTCAACTTCGTTGACATCAAACTCAATAACGCAGCATAGTTTGTTTTAAAATTGAAAACCGGGATCGGCAGGAACGTAACTTACGCCCCTGCCGATACTTTTAATCGGGTTAAGGTATGCGTTGGATCTGGATAGACAAATTTTTAGAATTTAACAGCGGAATAAACGCCGTCTCGTTAAAGAACGTCACCCTTGCAGAAGAACATCTGCACGATCACTTTCC
>JAGLHQ010000220.1 GCA_023143375.1 Planctomycetota bacterium | reverse complement strand
TTCGACGCTTCGACGTGCCCGACAACATTCAGCGCCGAGGTAAAAGACTTCGACGTCAATAAATACACCTCCGACCCCGACGCCCACAAAACCGCAAACCGCCACACCGCTTTTTGCATCGGTGCAACCGCCCAGGCATGCGCCCAGGCCGGAATACAGATCGAAAACGATGACCCGACGGATAACATCGAAAGAAGAAAAATGGGCATCTACCTCGGTGCCGGAGAAGGTGCAGTAGATACGGACCCGTTCTTTAACGTACTTATTAATGCATGGAACGATGACAACAGCGAGATGGACTACAAAAAATGGGGCGAGTATGCTTTCAAGCATTTCTCAGGAATGAACGAGCTTGAGCAGGAACCCGTCATGCCCGCTTCGCATGTTGCGGTGATGACCGGAGCAAGGGGTCCGTCGAGAAGCTGCCTTACCGCTTGTGCCGCAAGCACACAGGCCATCGGCGAAGCGGCAATGATGGTTCGTCACGGAAAAGCAGACATCATGATCGCAGGCGGAGCACACTCGATGATACACCCGTTAGGCGTGATGGGCTTTAGCAGATTAACCGCACTGTCAACTCGCAATGAAAGCCCGCAAACAGCATCTCGACCGTTCGCCGCAAGCAGAGACGGATTCGTACTCGGCGAAGGTGCAGCCATCGTAATCTTAGAAACACTAGACAGCGCAAAAAAACGCGGAGCAACTATCTTAGCTGAACTCATTGGCTTTGGCAGCAGCGGCGACGCTTTCCGAGTTACCGACATGCACGAAGAAGCACGCGGCGCCGTACAGGCGATAGAGGACGCACTAAAAGACGCCGGCGTCTCATACAAAGACATCGACTACATCAGCACACACGGAACAAGCACCGCTGAGAACGATTCGATAGAGACCAAAGCCATCAAAACCGTATTCAAGGAAGAAGCGGAGAGTACTCCAGCCTCCAGCCCTAAGAGCGTCTTCGGACATCTGATCGGAGCCACAGGTTGCGCAGAGCTTATAACTTGCATCTTAGCGATAAGGGACAACACCCTTCCGCCAACAATGAATCTAAACGACCCCGACCCGGACCTTGGCCTCGACTATGTACCCAACGCACCGCGAAAAACCGACGTCAATATCGTAATGAACGAATCCTTCGGCTTTGGCGGCCAGAACAATGTCCTAATTTTAAAAAGGTTTGAAGAATAATGATAGACATTAAACTAATTCGTGAAAATCCCCATATTTATAAAGATGGGGCAAAAGCAAAGGGCTTCAGCGCAGACATAGATAAACTTCTCGAAATTGACGCACAACTCCGCGAAAACAAAGCCCGCTTACAGGATATTGCAACCGAAAAAAATACCATCGGCAAATCAATACCAAAATTGTCCGCCGATGAAAAGAAGCCTGCACTCGACAAACTGGCAGGGATAAAAAAAGAAGAAGCATCTATAAACGAAACCATCAAGCAGCTTCAGCCCGATTACGATGAAATCATGGGACAGGTACCTCAGCCGGCCGCTGACGATGTACCGCTCGGCGCCGACGACACAGAGAACGTAAAGCTGCATACATGGGGCGAGATACCCACATTTGACTTCCAGCCGAAGGATCATGTAGAGCTGGGGTTGGCCCTGGATATGATAGACATCGAACGCGGCGTAAAGCTTGCCGGAACAAGAAACTATTTCCTAAAAGGCGACGGAGCGATGCTCCACTGGGCGGTCCTGCGATTCTCGATGGATTATATGATCGAGCGGGGTTATATGCCTATGGTAGTTCCCCTGCTAATGCGGGACGAAGCCATGCGAGGCACCGGATACTATCCCGGCGCAGAAGAGCAAACATATCGCATGGAAAAGGACGAGCTTAACCTTGTCGGAACCGCAGAGGTTCCCGTCACAGCCTATCACAGCGGCGAGCTTTTAAAAGAAGACATGCTGCCGATAAAGTCCGTTGCAATGAGCACATGTTTCCGCCGTGAAGCAGGCGCCGCAGGAAAAGACACCCACGGGCTGTATCGCATTCATCAGTTCGATAAAGTCGAGCAGGTCATCATCGGCGAAAACGATGAGGAAAAATCAAAAGGATACCACAACGAGATACTCGCAAACTCCGAAGCCGTTATGCAGGCGATGGGAATCCCCTACCAGATCGTTAACGTTTGCACAGGCGACCTCGGACGCGGACAGGTGCAAAAATATGACATCGAAGCATGGATGCCATCACGCAACAGCTACGGCGAAACGCACTCAGCAAGCAGATTCTACGAGTTCCAGGCAAGACGAATGAACCTAAGGTACAAAGACGCCGACAAGAAAAACGTCTTCTGCCATACGCTCAACAATACCGTCATCGCTTCCCCGCGAGTGCTCATCCCCGTAATGGAGCTAAACCAAAACCCAGACGGTTCGATAACAATACCAGAAGTTCTAAGACCATACATGGGCGGAAAAGAAAAGATCGAAAAAAAATAACGGACCGTCCTATTCGTCAAAATTAGTTATATCATCGCTGGTACCGTACAATCCATCCTCACCGGCAGAGATCAGTATGTATGAATCTGCTCTGTAAGGCCGCTTGATTACCGTAATATTCGGATTCAATATCATCTGCTCGAAATTAATGAAACCCTCCGGCATAGGATCGTTTAGCGGATGCTGATCGGGATAATAATTGTAACCAAACCCAAAACTTGTCCCAAGATTAAGAAGGTTCCAGTTATCAGGGTAATAGTAAATGTCATCACTGATTTCGCCGGGATCTGTAACATCCTGCTGAGCATATGTCCTGGCTTTATAGTAAAGGACCGGCATACCTGTCAATTTACCGGTGTTGCGCCTTTTCTCAAACACATCACAAAGGACAAGGCTTCTGTCTATTTCGCTTGGAACAGCATGAAATATCCTGAAATTTTGAACATCTCCATAAACGTCCTGCATATTAAACACATTAGCAACCTGCGTATCGATAAACGGGCCCTTACGAGCAAGGAAATTCTCAACCGCGGTTTCAGCATACTGTCCCATCGCATTACCCAGATCGTCAAAATTAACATGATAAACTGCATACTCTTCTAACTGTCCCGAACCGGCACCATCGTCACGCATATTGTTTCCGTCTGATCTAAAATCCGTATTCGGATGAACACCAAGCATATCAAGCCCGGCCAATGCCTCTGCAAGTTTATTCGCCCCGCCATAAGGCGTAGGGTCGTAAAGATGATTATTTACCGGATCATACAAATCATCGTTATCATTCGACGGCGGATAATCGCCAAACTCCATTCGATACATTTCAAGTGCAACATCTATCGCCGCAAACTGTGACCTTTGCATTATCTCTTTCGACACTGGAGCAGGCAGCGGTTCATCTTCCAAAAGTTCAAAGTCAAACAGATCATCGCTCGTTCCATACAATCCGTCCGGCCCCGCCGATATCAAAATATATCCGTCAGGTCTGTAAGGACGCTTAATAGCCGTAACGCTCGGATCGATGATCATACTCTCAAAAGTAAGATAGTCGAATATATTACCGCCATTTTCATACAATGGCTGAGCAGGACCGGTTTGATCCTCAGCAACACCTAGCGCCAGGATGTTTTCATTATCAGGATAATAGTAAATATCATCCTGAATTTCCAAAATGTCCTGACTATCCTGCCGAGTGAAAAAGTCTCGAGCTCGGTAGTAAAGAATAGGCATACCGGTCACCTCACTGGTCAAATGCGGTTTCTCAAACACATCGCAAAGAACAAGGCTTTGTTCGATAATACCCGGAGCCGATGGAGCCGTTCTAAAACCACCGGTATTCTGATAAACGTCCTGCATCGCAAACACATTGGCAACCCCAGCATCAATGAAAGGCCCCTTGCGGTTTTGCAGATTATCTTCGCCGCTTTCGACCAGTTCACCATTTCCATTGTAATCATCGATATCTGTGTGATAAACAGGATAATCTTCCATGCTACTCGTACCGGTACCGTCATCCCGAATATTTACACCGTCAGACCTAAAAGCTGAGTTCGGATGGAAACCAAGCCTGTCAAGACCGACCAACGCCTCTGCAAGTTTATTAGCACCGGAATACGGTGTAGGGTCATCCGGGTGCGGATTGATAAGATCAGCATTATCGTTCGACGGCGGATAGTCACCAAACTCATCGCGATAAAGTTCCAGTGCGTCTTTGATGTAACGGAACTGATCTTCCTGCTGATCTTCTTTGGATGACTCTGTCGGCAAAGGCTCATCTTCAAGCAGTTCAAAATCGAACAGATCATCGCCCGTTCCATACAAACCGTCCGGCCCCGCCGATATCAAAATATATCCGTCAGGTCTGTAAGGTCGTTTAAGAACAGTGACACTCGGATCAAGGATCATATTTTCAAAAGTAAGGTAGTCGAGCATGCTACCGCCATTTTCATACAACGGCTGAGCAGGACCGGTTTGATTCTCAGCAACACCTAGCGCCAGGATGTTTTCATTATCAGGATAATAGTAAATATCATCCTGAATTTCCAAAATGTCCTGACTATCCTGCTGACTGAAAAAGTCTCGAGCTCGGTAATAAAGAATAGGCATCCCGGTCACCTCACTGGTCAATCGCAGCTTCTCAAACACATCGCAAAGAACAAGGCTTTGCTCAATAATACCCGGAGCCGATGGAGCCGTTCTAAAACCACCGGTATTCTGATAAACGTCCTGCATCGCAAACACATTGGCAACCCCGGCATCAATGAAAGGCCCCTTGCGGTTTTGCAGATTATCTTCGCCGCTTTCGACCAGTTCACCATTTCCATTGTAATCATCGATATCTGTGTGATAAACAGGATAATCTTCCATGCTACTCGTACCGGTACCGTCATCCCGAATATTTACACCGTCAGACCTAAAAGCTGAGTTCGGATGGAAACCAAGCCTGTCAAGACCGACCAACGCCTCTGCAAGTTTATTAGCACCGGAATACGGTGTAGGGTCATACGGGTGCGGATTGATAACATCAGCATTATCGTTCGACGGCGGATAGTCACCAAACTCATCACGATAAAGTTCCAGTGCATCTTTGATATAGCGGAACTGATCTTCCTGCTGATCGATCATCGCTTGCGTTGCATCACACGCAGGGTTGGTCGGATCGATATTGCAGTCGACAAGCCAATTGCTCGCCATCGCCACCACGTCAAGTAAGTCAACCCTGCAATCCTCGTTAACGTCACCTTCCAGTTGAAACGGACAAACCGCCAAGCAAACGCTGCTGATTAAAATGAAAAATACTGATGGAATAAAATATTTGGACACAAAAAACACCCTCTTCTTAAAAATTCCCTAACCCTTTAAATTACCACCATTGTTGAAATGTAAGCTAAAACAACCAAAAAGTCAAGTAAAAAATGCCATTCAATTATTTTAACCGTTTGATTAACTGAATAATAAACCTTAGAATACCTTAACTCTGATTATATTATTTTGACGATTGAATATGCCTGTAACCGACCCGATCAAACGAAGACTGACGCTAATCGACGATTATCTCATGCGAAAAGCATCTCTTAACGAATACTTCCTTTTTCGCAGCCCCCTTGCCATCGTCGCAGCCGGCTTCATCACAGGCATCATCGCCCAGTACAATTTCAACACACCCTCATGGTTGTGGCTTTTCATACTCTGCATCTGTTCGATAGCCGTGCTGTTTAGAAAATCGGTCCGGCAGCAAACACGCTTCATCTCTGCATGCGCATTTATCGCATTCGTATCGTTAGGAGCCATCCGCCTAAACACACATACAACGCCCGAGCCCAACGATATTCGCAATCTGGTAACCGAGCAACGAACACTTGCAAAGATACGCGGAACTGTACGCACTAACCCAGCCATCGAAAACCGCTCCGAGTGGCTTTTCGCAAAATACCTCTGGACAGAACCGTCTACAAGCTTCTATATGAAGCTAAGCGAAGTATATACAACCGACGGATGGCAGGATGCAACGGGATTTCTCAGGGTGCAGGTCTCGGAAACAATAGAAACCATCGCACCCGGAGATGTCATCCAGATACATTGCTGGCTTAACAAGTTCGCACCGCCAAACAACCCGGGGCAGTTTGACATTGAAAAATATCTCAAACGCAGAAACGTTTTCCTGGCTGCATCGGTCAAATCGAAACACAGCATCGAAATTCTCAGCAAGTCGCCGATAAATTCCTTTACCGCCGTCAAGAACAAACTAAAGACCGTCGCAACAGTCGCACTTATCGGGCGCGACGTCCCACAGGACAAAACAAACCCGCTGCTGGCGGCACTCATACTCGGACAAAGAAACTACGACACCGTAACATACCAGGCATTTCAAAAAACAGGACTCGCACATTTCATCTGCCTCTCAGGAATGCACATGGGCATACTCGCAGGCTTTGCATGGGGCATCTGCAGGCCCATGGGGTTTACCAAACGCACACGTGCCGTAATATGCGCATGTATTATCATCCTTTATGTGATGGTCGTTCCGCCGCGAGCGCCCACACTCAGAGCCGGCATAATCTGCCTGTCATTTTGTATGTCGGTCATGATCCGTCAAAAGCTAAACTCGCTGAACTCACTATCGCTTTCGGCGATCATTTTGCTTTTCGCAAGACCGCTGGACATTTTAAGCCCGGGCCTCCAACTATCCTATGCGACTGTTCTGGGAATAATAATGCTATATCCCCATCTCAATAATTTTTTTGCAGAGTTCACCGTAGACAAGACAAATCTTTATAAAGACTCCATCGAGTATGTACGAAACGCGAAATTCTATTTATGCAGGCTGCTCTCTGCCTGCGTTGACCTCTTCTGCGTAGGCGCCTCGGCATGGCTTGGCGGTGCGGGAATTTTGCTCTATCATTTCGGAACCATAACCCCACTGTCGGCCCTTTGGACAATTGTTGTTTTTCCGATAGTGCTGCTGATACTTGTTTTCGGATTCATAAAAATAATCTTAGCAGCGATCTTCCCCACCCTCTCGGTATTGCTGGCAATCGTAGTCTCCGGCCTTTGCGATATACTTGACGCCGCCGTCCGTGCCATCGCAGCCTTCGACACCACCCCGATCGTCATCGGAAAAACTCATGTCTGCATCGCGGTATTCTTTTACCTGATCCTGATATTCCTAAAATTCGTTAACCTAAAACCGATTACAAAAAAACGTCTGGCAACAATAATGATCGTGATCTTAGTTTCATCGCTGGTATTTACAAAGCACAGCAAAACCCCAGCCGGCCAGTTGTCACTGACACTCCTTAACGTAGGCCACGGCCAAGCTGCGGTCCTAACCATGCCATCCGGAAAAACTTTCCTCTGCGACGCAGGATCCATCTCGACAAAAAACGCAGGCCAAAAAGTCGTCCTGCCATTTCTCTTCCACCAGGGAATAGGAAACCTCGACGCAATACTGATAAGCCATGACGACATCGATCATATTAACGCGATACCGGAGATAACTGCACGCTTCAACAAGACCAAAGTCTACGCAAACAACGCTTTCCTAGAACAAACAAAAGGTTGGTCAACCGCCGCCTTTCTCGCAAAATATCTAAAAACTATCGACATCGACATACTACCGATAAACTCCGTTACCGCTATCGCAGACACCGCGAAGATAACCCCTATCTGGCCAAACAACGCTGTATGCGAAAATCAAAGCATAACAGACAACGACAAATCGCAGGTAATCGTCATCGAATACGCAGGCAGAAAGATACTCCTCTGCGGCGACATAGAAGAGTATGCACAAAGCAGCATACTAAAGGAAAACCCGGAGTTAAACGTCGATGTTATCGTGATGCCTCACCACGGATCAAATCGCGATTTTGACAAAAAATTTGTTGCACACTTAAACCCACAGACAATAGTCATAAGCTGCTCGGCCGCACGATGCGAGTCCGCATTTAAACCGGACAATAGTATAGATGCGTTTTATACACCCATCGACGGTGCGGTAACTATAAAAATAAAAGCCGATGGCAAAATAACAACCACCGGCTTTGTAAACTCAAATTAAATACAACTCAAAATCAATACCAGCATCTAAACCTCAAAACCCCCATTCTGACGCAGCCAGAATTGTTTTGGTAATTTAAATTTTGGTAATTCAAATTTGTTTCGGATTTAGTGCTTAGAATTTTCCTGTAGCGTGTGCTTCCCCACACGCAGCAGCTACCTCATGTTTACAACGATTTCAACTCTGCGATTGCGTGCCTTACCGCTCTCACTGGAGTTAGGACCGATAGGTCGTGATGCACCCGCCGCAGATGCCATCAGACGTTCGTCGATGACGCCTTTCTTTTCAAGATAACGCAAAACCGAAAGTGACCTCTCAGACGACAGCTGCCAGTTATCTTTCCACTTGGACTTCTTGATCGGATCGGAATCGGTGTGACCTATAACATTTATCTCCTTGTCATGGTAACGCTCGTTAAGAACGCCAAGAACGTGGTCAAGCTCAGCAATGCTTGCCTTCTTCAGCGATGCCTTACCCGCAGCGAACAGTATCGCGTTGGGAAGTGTAACGGTGATCGTTCCGGCACGCGAGTCGACAGCAACATCATATCCCTCGCCAAAACCCGTCGCTTCGCCGGGTGAGATATTTCTTTCCTGAATAAGTTTCTGAAGTTGCTCGATCGTTTGCTGAGTCGTAACAAGTTCCTGACCGATCTGTGATTTCTCGATATTGCTTGACTCAAGGGAATACACGCAATTTTCATACAAACCCTGAAGGTTTTGATGTTCCACATTCAATCCGTCGTACTTCTTGTGCCAATTCTCAAAACACCCGCTTAACATCGGAACCGTAACCAGCAACACCAATACACACACCTTTTTCATTCTTGCGTTCATGATCAAACCTCCATATCGTCATAAATTGTTTTAACTTAACTGTATAAATACAGCCCTTTCAGGTAATCCATAATCCTGTCATGAAAGATAATAACAGCAAACACGCCCAATGACAAGAACGGACCGTAAGGAATTTGTCGAATTTTTCGAGAAAATATCTGAACACCCACCCACAACAAACCGAAAAACGGAGCTATAAAGAACGCGATCAGTACAAACAACGGCCCTATCACCGCACCTGCAGCACCCATAAGATGCACATCACCAAGCCCCATCGCCTCTTTACCAAACCCCAGAGTACCCAGAATTCGAGTCGCCCACACAAGCCCGCAACC
>JAGLHQ010000022.1 GCA_023143375.1 Planctomycetota bacterium | reverse complement strand
GTCTTGCCGCATCCGCCCTTTTGATTGATTACTGCTACTGTTCTCATGGTATCTCCCTATCACAATATTAACGCGATAGAATTTTTATTTACACAATCTCCTTAAAATTGTGGTTTACAATACTATTTTCGACGATTACTACGATAATCTTTAGGTTTTTATAGGACATTAGCAAAAAATCGCTCTTATCAGCACAAATACGGATGTATTTCGTGAAAAACTTGCAAAAACAGACCTGAAAACAGCCCCCGCCACCCAAAAAAATGCAAACCGACCTTAACAACCCTGATATTTGTTACAAAACTGAGAAATGAATCTAAAACGCAGGTAAAAGCAAAAATACGAGCTTTGTAAATTTTTTCAGCAATTATACGTTCAGTCGTGCCAATTTCTACCGATAATAGAAAGGAGATATTGGATTTCAGGAACGGATTAGAGATCAGGAGATAGAAAGATGACTGAAAAAGAGATCATGGGCTGGATGCGGGATCAGGTTAAACGGGACGGCTTCAAGGACGCTGCGACCCTGGCAGAGGAGTTCCTAAGAACACACAAGGTGACAAACGCCCTGGATCCGGACTTTTCGAGAACGCTCGATGCCGGGTTTAAAATCGCACAGGAAGTACACGGCTTCTAAAAGCACCCGGAAACAATTAAAACTACAAAAGTCTTCGGCTTTGCAAAGAGGTCGGAGACTTTTTACACGCGCACTTCTAATCGACCAGGCGGCTTTGACTCCAAATGCTCATACCGCAGCCGACCACAAGAACCATGCCGAAAACCCACTGCAAACTGCTAAGCGTTTCGCCGAAAATAACGTTTGAAAAGGCAAGGACGCTAAAAGGCAGACCAAGCAAAACCATCGACGGGATCATCGCTCCGATACGCTTGATCGAATAGTAATACAGCACATGGGCAAACGCGATACTAAGGAATCCCGAGACAACCACATAAAACCACGGCCAAGCCTCCATCTCCAAGCTCGCACCAATATCGCCGAACATAAAACACAAAACCCCAAGCCCGAAAACCGTGTAGATACTGATAACAGAAAATCCCGCACGAACGTCGATGTCCCTAAAAGCACGCTTGACCGTTACAGTGTACACTGCCCACAAAAACGACGATACCAGGCAAAGCGATATCCCAATGACATTGCTCCCGGCTGCAAAACCTTCCCTGTTAACCAGAACGCCCGCAACACCGGCTACACTAAGAACCATCCCCATCCAAAACCAAACGCTCTTTAAAAGAACACGTTCCTCGGAAAAGAAAATGAGCGAAAAACAGATCACCCAGATCATTGATGACTTTGACAACAGGCTCATAAACGCAGGCTCAATGTAATACAACCCAACAGCCCAGAAACTTTGCATCGCAATATTCGCCACAGCAGGCAGCAACGCCACCTTCCAAACTCGTCCGTCAAGACTACCATTGCGAAAGCTAATAAACAAAAACGGAAGCCACAACAAACACGCAGCAGCATACCGCAAAAAGTTCTGCGTCCAGAAATCCAGATACCCCGATAAATAACGAATTGCAATCGGACCAATCGTCCAAAAAGCAACTACCCCGATTATCGCAAGCGTCCCGAGCTTATCTATTTTCGGTGTCTTCATCAGATCACGATCTTCTTTTCAAAACCCTTACCCGACGAAAACTCAAAGCCTCTACCCTCAGCCGTTAAGGTGACCTTCTCACCTTCAACCTCGATCTCGATCTCCCCGCCCGGCTGTCTGCTCTTTATAACGTTCGCAAGAAAAAACGCCTTCTCAACCCCGTCGCCGGTATTAAAATTCGCAACCTCGTCCGGCTGAGCGAGCCGCTTGCCATCATAGATCGAGTTGTCCGTCATGCTCTGCAAATGCTTGTATACATCGCCTATGCTTTTGTCCTGTGCCATCTCGATCGAAACAGGGCTCCGCTCCATCGCCGCCTTTAAAAAAGGCTCCCAATCGCAAACAGACATATCACGATACGCATACAAGGCAAGGTCAGCCGTCGTGTTTTTATCCCGCACGCTCTTGATATATTCGATTATTTCGCCCCTGCTCATCTCCGTGCTTATCGATATCGCCTCACCCGTCTTTGAACCTGCCTTAAGCTCCGGCAATCTCGCCTGCAAATGCACAAAACCATGCAGTTCGTTTAAAAAATCTTCCGTCTCAGGCACAAAAGCCTTCAAATAACCCTGCAATTTCTTCTTATCCGCTTCTTTGCGAATATCAATATCCTCATACCGAACATACGCCATCATCTGCTCGACACAAAGCCTGTCAACATGCTTAGAAACCGAAAAATCGTCCGCTGAAACATCGCCAAACAGCTTACCAAAAGTCTCATCGGAAATACGATAATTACTCCCGTGCTCGTAATGGAACATCGTCTCAGCTTTGACAAACCTCGCCTCTCCGCGATGATGATTGCAAAACTGAAAATGCTTTTGATATTTCGAATGGAACCGCAAAAAATTAGCCACGATCAGCGAATCCACATTTGTAGAAAGATACTCGTTTAGCTTTCCTGAAAACTTATCATAAGCGTTTTTGTCGATCGTCGCATCCCCAAGGCAGTGAACAAAGCCCGTGTTATGCGTCACGACCGTCACCTGCTCGTTTCGCAACGCACGCTGCGCTTTTTCGCTTATCGCCGTCCCGTTAAACCACATCGTCTTAGTAACGATCCTGCGGTTGTTGCTAAGTACGCCGTCCTGCACATCGAAAAAATTCTGCGAGTGCAACGGCGTAAGCACCATGTAAATATCTTCCAGCGGTATTCCGCAAACAATAAACGCCGCCGCCGCATACAGCGTAGCAAGACTTACACACTCACCTGCGCCAACATCATACCCGTCCTTAAACCTAAACGCTGCCATAGCTTCGACGGTTTCGGTCTTCCAGTAAGGAATGATATCGTTATCGTATTTATCAAGCCCGAAGTGACGCCGAATATCCACATCGAAGTAATACTTATCCCCCGTATACCCGAACAGCGCATTGCTCTCGGCGATTCTTTCAGGCGAAACAACATGCTCAAACCGCTTGAGTTCCTGCTCTTGATGAGTCAGCCCCCACGTATTAAGGTCAAGGTTAAACTCATACTCGTCCATAATAAACTGCTTCAGCCGCATCAGCTTTTTATACGGACTCTTGCCTTCGAGCCGTTTAAAGCACTCCGCCTCACGCCACTTCCAGATAATAGGACTCATAATGTTTGCCAGCACAACGCTGTACATAAGCTCAGGAAATACGAATATCTCCATATCAGACAACGTTATCGCAGAACTATATTTTTCAAGCTGATCTTTATTCAATTACTCATAACCCCGAAAATTAGCCTGTAAACTGTTTAACATACTGCATACACAGGAGTATTATACAACAATAAAGACGCTGCTCAAAATGCTTATTCATTAAAAGTGTGGCTAATAATTCAGCGTTACTTGAATACAGCATACTCTATACCCAAAATAGAAATATCGTAAAAAACACGCATCCGCCCGGCCTTTTTTTGCCTTATACTTTCTGCAACACATCCTCTGTTGCTCTAGGCAGGCTTACACAGAACTTGCTGCCTTGACCGGGCTTAGAATCGACCCACATCTTCCCGCCATTGCGACTAACAGCACGCGATGCGATCGTTAAACCGATACCTTCACCATCTTCCGAATGACCGGGATTAAGTCGATGGAACAACTCAAAAACTTTCTTTTTATGATCTGGGTCGATCCCTACCCCATTGTCTTCGACATAATAAATACTCTTTTTACCGGCAATCCGTCCACTTATTTTCATCCAACCTTTTCTTTCAGGATCAAGATACTTCAAGGCATTGCTGATAAGATTGCTGAATATCTGGTCTATCTGTTTAACATCACCTACACAGCCGGGAAGATCTTCTAGCACCACCTCGACACCCTTTTCCTGAACCTTAAACTCCGTAGCCCGTACTACACCACGGACTAATTCGTTCATATCGACCGGACCAACCTCAACTTCAGCACTTCCGGCACGAGATACACTTAACAGCCCGTCAAGAAGCATTCCCATCTTCTTGGAACTGGCCCGGATAAAACCCAACGCTTCGGGAATATCCTTATTGAGCAACGGCTCGATTTGCTTAAGCAGTTCCTTGCCAATACCATCGTTTTCAAGCAGTATTTTAAGATGTTGACATGCCTCGTCCAATTCCGCATCGAAGCCTTGTATGTTGACAAGAGGCGACTTAAGGTCATGAGAAGATACATACACAATGCTTTGCAGCTCCTCGTTTTTCTCCGCAAGATCTTGAAGCAACTTTCTGCGTTCTCGTTCGGCCTGCTTGCTATAAGTAATATCCTGACCGGTAATGATCGCACACTGCCTTTCTCCTATATCTATATATTCACCGGAATACAGGATCGTTTTCCTGTCGCCTGATTTGGTCTCTATTTGAACCTCTATATCATGCATGTTGCCTGTCTCAGCAAGAACCTCGATCGCTATCCGAACTTTTTCCTTATCCACATTGGCTGTGTATTCGCCTATAGGCTTCTCAAGAAGCTCTTCTCGGCTATAACCTGTTATATCCAGCGTAGCCTCGTTTACCTCCATTCTGCGACGTGTCTCCAGATCGATAAGAACCAGTAAATTAGGGCTTAAGTTAAAAGCCCTCGAAAATCTTTCTTCTGAATTCTGTAAAGCTTCCTCCCGACTCTTAACGGAACCTACCATATTTTCAAGAACAGTGCCTATTTCCTGAAACTCTGAAAATGCGGGAGACAGCTTTTCGGAAAAAAGTCTCTCTGGAAACGTATTAGGAATACCGGAAACTGACGAGTTAGGAAATTTGTCTTTTATCTTAAGAATGGCCACACGTATTTGGTCAAGCGGCTTGGCAAGAAAATAATTAGATGTCAATGCAAGCAATACCAGGAACAGGGTTGCAATTAATATAGTCTTTATGAAACCCCCGGCTATCCCCAAAAACAATCGACTCCGGGCAATTCCCTTATCAATGCATACTTCAATCTCACCTATCTTCTCCGGTGCGGAAATACCCGTCGAACTCTCAATAATAATATCGGTGCGCCTAGGAACCATATAACTTCCGCCAGGCAATTTGTCGATTTCAACGAGCTTGCCATTCTCTCTCGCCATTCCACACATAAGCTCTTGTCTTTCTAGTGTCCAGACCAGTATCGCATGAACATCCGGATTGGGAAACTCTGCAAGCACAGAATCCCTGATTGTAGTGTTGTCAAATCTATATACCGGTTGACGAAGACTTACCGCAAGCCGACCAGAGATAACTTCATAAGATCGATCTATTTCACGCTCGATCTCAAGCATACCCGCATGGTATTCCATGACGCTTAGAACTGCAAAGAAACAAAGCGTAATGCAGACCAGCCACAGATTAAATTTTCGCGATATTCCCGTCATCGGATTCTTTTGCCTTTGCTTATATTTCGATTCAAAACGCTGGAGAACCTAAAGCCAAACTGCGGCGTCTGTATGATCAATGGGACATGACGCCGGATGTTCACTCTATCTCCCATAAAATTATCCCCATTTTGTAAATGCCTTACGTCCCCATACAATCATAGTCGTCATCAATACAGGCCGGATTAACATTAAATAACATCTTGTCTATGCTGCTTTTACCTCCAAACACCTTCGACATAACCTCCTTAAAACAAAGAAGTTGCACGCATAACAATTCGACTCAATAATGTAACAGCCATCCAACACCTCACTAAGGTCCGATAACAGAAAGCGATTTCATGATTACACCGCAACCAAACCGATGTTTTTTTTGAAAATTTTCATTTTTTATGTATGAACAATGCCGAATAAACATCTATATAGGTGAATACTATGAAATTCAAAAAACATAAAAACGAGGCCGCTTTGGTCTGTGCCGCCAGAAAAGGCGACAAAAATGCCATTAAACCGCTGATGATGAAGAATTGGCCGTGGCTAAAGGGGCTCGTTGCGTCGATCGTAGGAAACGAAAGTGATACTGATGATGTCCTCCAAAACGTATGCGTTACGGTTATTGAAAAAATACACACTCTAAGGGAACCCGAGCGATTTCGGCCCTGGCTTGCAATCCTTACTAGAAGGCAGGCACTTAAATACAGAATGACAAAAAAAAGAAATCTTAATCTCCTCCTTTCAGACGAGATCGCTCGGGGATGCCCGGATAAAAATGCACACAAGAGTTTTGAAAAAATAGAACAACAGGAACAATATCAGCGGGTGTTAGCTGAAATGAATGTATTACCGGAAAAATATCGTCAGGTGCTGTTGTTAAAATATTCCGAAGATCTGACCTATGCACAAATGGCCGAAATACTCGACGTACCGCTTACAACGATCCAGATCAGACTCGTGCGGGCAAGAAAAATGATTTACCAAAGGATCACAAGAAAAGACAAAGCCAAGGAGTTGTAAAATGACACAAGACATGCTTGAAATATTGATCGGAAAATTCCTCGACGCTGAGATCACGCCCGCAGAACAGCGGATGCTCGACGACGCTCTCGAAGACGACCAACAGGGGCAAGAGCTTTTCAACCAGCTAAAAGACTTACACAACATGAACCGTCAGGCAGTGACAACCAACATCTTGGAAAAAGGCAAATCATCCGAAGACATCTTCGAAAACGCATGGCAAGAACGCTCCAAAAATCCGTTCGCACGGATCGCAAGACACACCGGAACTTTCAAAGTCGCCGCTGCAATAACAATAGGTTTCCTGATAGGAATTTTCGCACAAGTCAACTATGGCCCCAATATAAGACGAATGCCCGGACAGTTCAATGCACAGACCGCCTCCCTGGCCGGCCAATCGTCCCAAAACCAGCAGATGCAGCAGACAATACCAATGCAAGTACTGCGGATAGTTCCAATAGAAACAAACTCACAAGCTATCGACACCGCACTATTAATACAGATCAACACACAATTGAAGCAGATGCAGGAAAAACTAGACAAACTGGAAAGCAAAAAAGAGTAAATGTTATCCGACTAAAGGTATTTAAAACATAATAACGGTTCAATTGCGCAGCAAGGCACGTACATAACAAATTAACGGATATAGATTTTATCTGCCTTAAGGCAGCCCTCCTCCGGCCAAACACTTTCCTTGTGTTTGGCTTTTTTTATGCCTCAAATAACGCCGGCCTAAGCCGGCCTCCATGCGATTAGTAAACCACGGTTTACTGATCGCCTCGCGACTTGTCGCGGCCCGGAGGGCTATTTAACCTTAGTTCGGCGTCAGCCAAAACAGTTTTGATCATTAGCTTTTTGAATTTAGGATTTGTTTAGGATTTAGAACTTCGAATTTAGTGCTTATCTTTTCGCCGCACTCTTACCCGCCAAGGCCCCCGTTGACCACGCTATCTGCAAGTTATACCCCCCGCAGGGACCATCCGCATCGATCACCTCGCCGGCAAAGAACATACCCTCGCAAAGCTTAGACTCCATCGTCTTACGATCGATATTTTCCCTGCTAACCCCGCCACGCGTAACAGTTGCCTCCTCGATCGGACGCGTCCCCGTAACCGTCACAGGCAGATATTTTATAAGATGCACAAGCTCCTTCCGCTTACCCTTAGCAAGCTGACCCGCCAAAACCGTAACCGACGGCTCCACCCAGCAGCAAAGCTTAAGAACCAGAGCTCGCGGAAGCATCTCCGCCAAAACCCGAGCAAGCTCCTTATTCGCAGACGACGAACACTTCTCGATAAGAAGCTTATTAAGTTCGCCGGCATCCACATCGGGCATCATATCGACAAACATCTCGATCTCGCCGGCGCCACCGGCAATATCGTCAGCCAATAACCGGCTCATATCAAACACAACGGGCCCGCCAACACCGTCATCCGTAAACATCATCGCTCCGCGAGCCTTTACTTTTTTATCGCCGGTCCGCACCGTCAGCTCAACATTTTCTAAGGCAACCCCCTGCAATTCGACCAGCCATTCTTCCTTAGCGATCAGCCGCACAAGCGCAGCCTTCGGCGCAACAACTTGGTGGCCAAACCCCTCCGCCAAACCAAAACCGTCACCCGTCGACCCCGTAAAAGGCCAGCTAACCCCTCCCGTCGCAACAACCAGCGATTTGCTTTCCACTTTTTTACTCTCAACCGTAACTTCAAAACCACGCGGCCGTTTTTCAACACCAACAACCTTCTTACCATACAGAAAAGTGATACCAAGCCTGCGAGCCTGGTCCTGAAGAACCCGAGCAACGTCCGTCGCTCTATCCGTCATCGGATAAACACACCCATTCTTTTCAACTTTCGTAGAAAGGTTAAGCTCGCCAAAAAACGCCCGAACATCGTCGCCCCCAAACTCATAAAGGCTGTGTTTTAAGAATCGCCCGAATTGACCGTAAGCCTTCACAAAATCGTTAGCATTCCCGGTATGCGTAAGGTTACACCTCCCCTTACCCGTACGCAACAGCTTCCTGCCGACAACGGTATTACCGTCAGCGATCACAACTTTCACGCCTTCCTTCGCCGCAAAGATGCCCGCCATCAATCCCGCGGGCCCTGCCCCAATTACAAAAACATCACACTGCATAAATACCTTTAAATAATAAATAATAAATAATAAATTAAAAGAGTGGGCCTGTAAGCCGGATTCTGTATCCCGAAGGATGGCAACCATTTAACTGGACCGGCTGTTACCAACCGGCTCTGTCGATAATCGACACGCAACCTACCCGCCGATATAAGCTCCGAGCAAGAGC
>JAGLHQ010000219.1 GCA_023143375.1 Planctomycetota bacterium | reverse complement strand
CTCAAACCGGTATTTTTAACGAGCCACAAAAACCCAAAACCGCATACCAGGATCGGAGCCAGAAACACCAGTTCTTTCAGCACTTCCAGACGATGATTGGTCGTATCTTCATAATCATCCTCTCTGCCCTCAACCGTCATTTTGTAATTCTCATCGTCTTCATCCGCATAGCTTCTTTTGATGATGCCTTTTTTAACCGCCAGCAACGCAAGGCACAATCCTATCATACAACCCACAGCCATAGCGCCGGTTTCCAGACTTGCCGACGGAAAAAAACGAAAATGGTTTACAACCTGCGGAGCGATGATCGCCCTGCTAACCCCGGAACCGATAACACCAACCAGCGTAGCGAACCAGCATATCGGAAGCGGGATCACCCAAAGTTCCAGATCGATCGCAGATGCTGCCACAAACGCCGCAAACAATGCAATGTGAACAGCATACAAAAGCCAGCCGCCCTGTAAAAACGCCGTGATCCCCGTCGCGCCGTCTATATCGAAACACCTAAAGTCGATAACGAAGTACAGAACGAACAGCCCGACAAATGCAAACGAAACAAAAAGCTCGATCAAAAAATAATGCACGGATATTTTCGCATCGCAGTGCCTGCACTTACCACCAAGCGCCAGCCACGACAACATCGGAATGTTATCGTAAAACGCGATCTCTTTTCCGCAGGACGGACATGCCGAAGGAGGATTCACGATAGACTTATCGAGCGGCATCCGGTGGATGATCACGTTTAGAAAGCTGCCGATACATCCGCCAAACGCGAAAACAAATATAAGCCAAATCCATTCGACCGTCACGCTTTACTCCTTCAAAAAAAACTTGTCCCACCGTAGGATGGGCAACTTGTTGCCCATGCGGTTTTTCTAACTAACATCTATTAACACCGATGCGAAGCATCGTATCTCTGTGTCCTCTGTGGCAAAAACAACCTTTTATCCAACCGTAGGTTGGAACAATTCGTGCTTTTCGTGTTAATTCGTGGCCAAACTATTTCTTCTTTTTCGTTTTCTTCTTTACCGCCTTGCGATCGACGATCCCAGCGACCTGCATCGGAAGACCGAACAGTTTAATAAAACCCGTCGCATCCATTGGGTTATACTCGTCGCCCATCGTAAAGCTTGCAAGATCGGGGTTATAAAGGCTCTTAGGACTTTTGACGCCTGCAATGGTGCATCTGCCCTTAAACAGCTTTAGCCGTACCGTTCCGCTGACCGTTTTCTGTGTAACATCTACAAACGCATCCAGCGCATCCCTCAGCCGGCAGAACCACTGGCCATAATAAACCATCTCAGCATACTTCAAGGCTATTTGCTGTTTATAGTGCATCGTCTCTCTATCAAGAGTAAGTGTCTCAAGCGATTTATGCCCCGTCACAAGTATGGTCCCGCCCGGCGTCTCATAAACCCCGCGCGACTTCATACCCACAAGCCGATTCTCGACAAGATCGTCCTGACCGACAGCATGTTTGCCGCCGATGGCGTTCAGCGTTTCGATAAGCTTGACACCGCCGATAGCTTTTCCGTTAAGCCTGACGGGGATGCCCTCTCTAAAACCGATCTCGACATAGTCCGGCTTATTAGGTGTCTTCGCAACGGACCGGCTCATAACGAACAGATCGTCCTTAGGCTCGTTCCAGGGATCCTCAAGGTCCGCACCCTCATGGCTGATGTGCCACAGGTTCCGGTCACGAGAATATATTTTCTTTTTGCTCTGCTCGATCGGTATTTTATGCTTCTTGGCATAATCGACCGCTGCCTCACGCGATGTCAGGTCAAAGTTGGGATCTTTCCAGGGGGCGATGATCTTTAGCGAAGGATCGAGTGCAAGGAACGTAAGCTCGAATCGCACCTGGTCGTTTCCCTTCCCCGTCGCTCCGTGTGCAACGCCGATGGCCCCTTCTTTTTGTGCGATCTCAACCTGATGCTTCGCGATCAACGGCCGTGCGATGCTCGTACCAAGCAGGTAATCGTTTTCGTATATCGCCCCCGCCTTTAGCATTGGCCAAATATAGTCTTCCACAAATTCCTTGCGAAGGTCCTTGACGATACACTTAACAGCCCCGGTCGCCATCGCCTTTTTCTTAATGCCCACAAGCTCGCTGCCCTGTCCAAGCTCAGCGGCAAAAGCGATAGTATCATAACCATAAGTCTCTTTAAGCCACGGCAGAATTACACTCGTATCCAAACCACCGCTGTAAGCCAATACAACCTTCTTATTATTCTTTGCCATCATTTCACCTTAAAAAACTTTGTTTGCTTATCACGTAAGCTCTTTTTGTCATCCCAGCGAAAGCTGGTATCCATTCCTACAATCATAACTTGCTATGCATTTTGCCGTCTCAGGCCCGAAGGGCCGAAAGAATCATAGCCGGGGGTGTAAGCCCCCGGAATAGCTCTCAATTAATCCCTAGCCCCGGAGGGGCGACAGAAATCAATAACCAACGAATTGTAAACAATTAAAACACTTGGGACAATCAAAAAAATACCCTAAATTTAATTATACCGATATTCCTCAGGAACCTCACCAATCTCTGAAAACACGTCTTTCTCAGAAAAAGCCGCTTTTGCCAAATCAGCCAACCCTTCATCACGAGTGAGCAAACCATCCGCACGAGATAACACATGTTAAGGTCAAAAGTTATAAGGAAAGTTATAAAACGCCTACTGCTGATAATCAATACCACATTTCCATATTAAGACCGTTACGATCTTTTGGAGATGGATCAGGAATTAGTCCGGCTTTACCGCTGTAAATTCGTTCGGCTGTCCAGAGTGCAACAAACGCATCATATATATCATCATGGGCTACTTCTTTCACAAGATATTTAGATCGAACTTTCTCTATCGCTTTATCACCAACATACTGAGAAACTAATCTATGGCGTTCTGCCCGGCCTTCTGTTTTCTTCTTATTGTGCGGCATTGCCCTGTTATTGTTACACGCCCAGAAACATACCTCCGGGTGTACCTCCTTGACCAGTTTTTGCATGCTAGGATCATTTGACAATATTGTATCAAATTCCAAGACTTTTCTGTAAATAGCAAAAGCCTGTGCTGCAACGCCTTTGCCTTCAATACTTCGTTGTATTATATCAGCTTGCTTACGACTGCTCGCTTGAAGTGCGGGGCGAATCGGAGCTCTAAAGACACTGGATCGACGTTCCCCAATGAGTCTACGTGCCTCTATATCACACTGACGTTGTCCCACATCAGTTAACCCTATAGGAATGTCAACAGCAACTACTAAGGGCCTAGGCTCTTGTTGAATAAGTGACTGGGCATTACCAAAGACTTCCGAGCTAACAAGACCAGTATCAAGGTTCTTCTTAATGCAAAGCCATCCAGACTTGCAACCATCTACGCCAGCAATTATTATCATGAATAATTTCCTTATTAGAATAAATGTTTCTGGATTGGCTGACAGTGAAAGCATATCCCGTCATAATTCGGGTTTTCTTCCACTTTGTTCTCACGCTGAAGTGTTGCAAAATCGTTTTCAGCTTTAACTATCCACTCGCTAGTTATCGGTTTCATAGAGCACCTTTCCATCTTCGAGCACCCCAAGAAGAAAATTATCGCCCATAGCTATTCTCTGTTCTACTTTTTCAGGCGTTCGCACCAAAATATCAACTGGAAATTTCGGACGAAGCTCCATTCTTATTTTAACTGACTGATCCACACTTCTACCCTCAAACGGCAAGACAACCAGCAAATCAACATCAGCGTCCTCAGCGCCCTCCGCGTTCTCCGCGGTTAAAAAAACATTATACACGCGTCACCCGCAAAGACAACCAAAAACGGTCTTTCGCATAACATCTTCATCAGCCTCTTGGCCCGTAAACAGCTTAAACTGTGCCATCGCCTGCCGGACAAACATCTCCGCACCGTCAACCGTCTTGGCCCCAACCGCTTTGGCCTGCTCCAGCAACAGCGTCTCCAGCGGATTATAAACCGTATCGAAAATCGTCATCCCCTCCTTCAAACAATGCTTAGGCACCGGGCTTGCCTCGACATCGGGATGCATTCCGATACTCGTACAGTTTATGATAACCTCTGCATCCATCTGTTCAAGCTCATCCAAGCCGGCATATTTGCAGTTAAACTCTTCTGCAAGCGCCGCCGCCTTTTCAACCGTCCGGTTATAGATCGTCACATGCGCCCCAACCTCTGCAAGCCCCGCTATAACCGCACGCCCGACCCCGCCGGCACCGACCATAGCAACCGATACCTGATGCAGTTGATGTTTCTCGATTCCCATCACCGCACACAACGCACCCATCGCCCCGGCGTAATCGGTGTTGTATCCGCTCACCCTTCCGCCGATGCCGAGCTTTAGCGTGTTCACCGCACCGATGTCCCCAGCCAGCGGTTCCAGAAACTCGCCGACACGAGTAACATGTTCGAGAGCATGCGCCTTATGCGGGAGCGTAACGCTAAAACCGCCAAACCCAAACCCGCCATTATCGGTGCTGTTGACAAGATTATTTATGAACTCGTCAAACTCCCGCTGTGCGCCCTGAACCTGTATCGGCAAGTAAAGCCCGTTGATACCCTGCGAATCGAAGCACGCGTTAAACACCGCAGGGCTTAGCGAATGACCCACAGGATCGCCGATAACACCGAACAGTTCGGTCTTTTCATTAATGCTGTCCCAGCGATAAAGGTTTTTCATTTCGGAAATTTCAAACTGACCCGGAGCAGTCGCCTCGACGCTCGATAAAGATGCGAACGTTAAAAACCCACCATACTTTTTAGCAAGTATACGTGTAATCATCCCCGCCTGCCCCATGGCCAAAACTATAAGCTCATCGCTGCTCGCTTCTAAAAGCTTCATCCCCGCAAAGCAATCGTTAATATGCGACGCAGTATACACCAGCTTCGGGATCGCCGCAGGAAACTCGTTTTTAATCTCGTCACGCAAACCCTCAAGGTCATCGAACGGGCCTTCGAAATTATGAGCCGACAATATCAACCGGCAATCCGGGTTATCTGCAAGAGCCGACGTTATCTGCTCGCGCACACCAGGCCGAACAAAATTCGCATACTCGCAGTCGATAAACCGCGCACCCTTACCAGCCGCAGCAGAAAGTATCCCAATACGCTCCTCCAAAGACCAATCGCCAGCCCCACCCTCGCTTTTATCCCGGCAAGTCACGATCAAGCCAAGCCCCGTTCCAAGCAACGACTTGATCGCATGTTTGGCCTTTTCCCAGTCAAGACCCTCAATATGATCCGCACGAAGCTCAAGCAGATCGGCCCCGGCAGATTTCGCACGAACCGCCCGCGAGGACATCTCTTTTACATCACAACCGGATATAGACACTGTAAGATAGCTCATACAATGAAAATATACCCCACAATCACCTTTTGCAAGCAAAATCTACAACCATTAAACAAATTGACACCAAGCCGACAACAGCCTATAATTGGTTAACAGGGTTGGACGCCTGAAATTTGTAAAAAACGAATCCGTATTCGCAAGGAGAAACAATGCCAGACAAAAGTCATTACCTCAGTTTGCAACCTAGTGAAAAAGCAATTTTCCAAGCTGCTGCCAACATCTATGCCGCGTATATCGCCTCAAATCAGGTCAATAACGATAACCAGGCAAAACTAATGAAAAAATCGATAAACGCCGCGATAGCTATTGCAAAAAATGTCGAGAACATTATTCAAAGCGACGAAGAAATGTCAGCGGACCCCTCCCTTTAAAAAAAACAGTTTCGAACCATCGGGGCGGTCCCATAATTTTGATCTTTAATATTTGATCTTTAATTTTAATCCGGAGATATAATTATGAATAGACGTAAGTTTCTAAAAGCCGTCACAGCACTTGGCACCGTTGGATTGTTCGGCAATATAGGTTGCAACGGCAAAAAAATCACTCAGCCGAATGTCTTGATCGTTATGACCGATGAACATCGTTACGACTGTCTTGGCTGCTGTGGCAATGATCAGATCAAAACGCCGAACATCGACCGCCTTGCCAGGGACGCTGTCAGATATGACAACAGCTTCTGCAGCTATGCCGTTTGTACGCCGTCGAGGTATTCGTTTATTTCAGGACTCTCGGTTCAACAGCATCGAGGCTATAGCAATCACTGCACTTTACCGCCCGGCACGAAAACATTCCCAGGTATACTCAAACGGGCAGGATATCAAACCACTGCCGTTGGAAAAATGCACTATACACCGACATATTTCGATGTGGGATTTGAAAAAATGTACCTTGCAGAACAGAACGGACCGGGACGCTGGGATGATGATTATCACAGGTACCTCAAAGATAATGACCTCGTTAACAAAACCGATCTCATCGACCAGGAAAGGGAATATCGAAAACTCGCTGACAAGGAGTACTGGGACTCTTTCGGGGCGACCATAAGCAACCTGCCCGACAAGCATCACAGCACGACATGGATAGGTGACAAAACAGTTGATGAATTGAAAAAATGGAACACAGATAAGCCAAACATGCTGATGTCAAGCTTTATCAAGCCTCATCATCCCTTTGATCCGCCGGAGAAATGGGCAAAAATGTACGACCCCGACCAAATTGAAATTTTGCAGGGTTGGACGGATAAATGCCCCGACCACGATCTAAAGAAAGCATATTTTCTGAATTCGTCTCTTACAGAAAAGACTATGAAAAAAATCACCGCATATTATTATGCAACGATAACTCATATTGATTTTCATGTTGGAAGGATGATCGATGTCCTGAAAAAACGCGGGATGTATGACAACACTATAATAATATTCACCAGCGACCACGGCGAGCACATGGGCTTCCATCACATGATCCTAAAAGGCGGACATCTTTACGATTCCATCGCCAAGGTACCGCTGATCATAAAATACCCGCACAGCATAAAAGCATCCACATCGACCGACAAGCTCGTAAGCAATATCGACATCGCACCAACCATCCTCGCACTTGCGAGCCAACAAAAACCAAAAGAAATGCAGGGACTAAACCTACTCGAAAACAACGAACGCGACATCGTTTTCATCGAAGGAGGAAAGTTAAACGCTGTCACTGCCAGAACCAAAACTTCAAAGCTGATCCTGCAAAGAAAAAAATCGCCTGACGGATCGACAAAACATACCGGCCTGCTCTACGACCTTAAAAAGGACCCCATGGAATTAAGCAACCTGTATGATAACCCGAAATATTCCACCAAACAGAAAGAACTCTCCGACGCTATTGAAAAATGGCTGCCGGTTGCTGATAAGAGGAACATCTATCTTGACGAAAACGCACCGATCGTAGATCAGCCCAACGTCCCGAAACGTAACGACGGCCACCGCGAAGATATGATGAAATATTGCAAGAGAAACGTTTAGCGAAACCGCAATGCCGACAGAACAATAAAATGACCGGAGCATTAAGGTTACTTAAATTAAAAAGTATACGGTGACGTTATAAATACTTAGGCGACAAACATGTAGGCATTGTGATCGTTTGAGATTTGAATCCGCCGTTTATAATAAAGAAAGATTGCCATGAAAACAAAATACATCGTTTTAATATCGTTAATACTGATCTCCGCAGCCGCATGTAAACCGACACAACAAAAGTCTCAAAGTGCTATCGCCCCCGCCCCCGTCATCCAGCTCGCAACAGGATACAAATTCACCGAGGGGCCCGCAGAAGACGGACACGGCAACCTCTATTTCACCGACATACCAAACAACAAGATCCTAATATACTCCGGCCCCACCGACATCTCGACATACACTGACAAGTCCGGCGGAGCCAACGGCCTAT
>JAGLHQ010000218.1 GCA_023143375.1 Planctomycetota bacterium | reverse complement strand
AACGGGCACATCGCACAGGTCGCCGCTCAACGCGGACGCAGACCCGAGAAGATGAAGGAAGAGCTTGCAAGAGACGGGTCCCTCGGTCAGTTCTCCATGCAGATACGCGAGCAAAAGTGCATCGAAAAGCTGCTTGAAGACGCCGAGATAAAAGATCTCGAAAGCGGCAAGATAACAAAGAAGGCTGTTAAGAAGACAACCGCCAAAAAGACGGAAACTAAGAAGGCAACAGCTAAGAAGACAGAAAGCAAGAAGCCGGCTGCTAAGAAGACAGGGGCTAAGAAACCGGCGGCTAAAAAGGCAACTGCCAAGAAAACAGAAACCAAAAAGGCATCGGTAAAGACGGGTGTCAAAAAGAAGGTCGAAAAAGAAATTACAAGGAAAGTAGCCGCAAAGAAGATTTCCCGCACCAGTACAACCACCAAGCGGACCAGAAAAAAGACTTAATGTGCCGGTTCGAACATTTGTTCTTTATTCTTTTTCATGTATATTCGGCTTATGTGAAAAACGCAGGCAAGAGTTTGCGAGAGCAGGAAGTTTAAAAGGCCAAAAAAAGGAAAGTGGGCCTTGGAAAAAACCGATATACCTGTATTGGACGGTAAAAATGTCCCTTGCAGGTATGTCGTTACCTTACCTGGGCGGACGCAAGGTCCTATAATAGAGTTAGGGAAATTACAAAGGAATGAATTGATGCATTTAGAATACCCTCACAAAGAACTCATCGGTAAGATCGAACCTAGAATGCAGGCACATTCGTATCAGCGTACTCGCGAGATGACGCTTAGCGATCTGCTTCTTGAGAACCGCATCCTGTTTATGGTTGGCGAGATCAACTATGGTATGTCGATGGAAGTTATCATGAAGCTTTTGCATCTCGATAACAGCAAGCCGGGTGCGGATATCAGCATGTATATCAATTCGCCCGGCGGAAGCGTTGACGATACGATGGCGATCTACGATACGATGCGTTTTGTCGGATCGCCGGTTTCAACATTCTGCATCGGACGTGCCCAGTCGGGAGCAGCAATAATCCTTGCCGCAGGTGCCGAGGGGAAACGACACGCACTCCCTCATGCGAAGGTTATGCTCCATCAACCGTGGGGCGGAGTCACCGGTCAGGCATCGGACATCAAGATCCAGGCAGAGCAGATATGCAAAGCCAAGGCGATGATCAACGAGATACTCGCCAGACATACGGGGCAGTCTGCAGAAAAGATCGCAGAAGAGACCGAACGCGATAACTATATGACCGCCGAAGAAGCACTTGCTTATGGATTGATCGACGAAGTGCTGCACGAGCCGGAAGAAAAAGACAGCAAAGACAAAAAAGACAGCAAAGACAAAAAAGAAAACAAAGACGATAAGAAATAAAAGCCCTAAAGGCATTGCATAGATAGGAGTTACAATGGAGTCGAATCAGCTTGTACCGATAGTTATCGAAAAAACCGGAAGAGGCGAAAGAGCTTACGATATTTATTCGCGTTTGCTTAAAGACAGGATCATCTTCCTCGGCGGCGGCGTTGACGATAACACAGCCAACGTGATAATCGCACAGTTGCTTTTCCTGGCCAACGAGGACAACAAAAGCGACATCCATTTCTATATCAACTCGCCGGGCGGTGCTATCACCGCGGGGCTTGCGATATACGATACAATGAAGTTCCTGCGGTGTGACGTTGCAACGTATTGCATCGGACAGGCAGCGAGCATGGGAGCGATCCTCTTTTGCGGTGGAGCTGCGGGCAAACGTTTTGTCCTGCCTAACAGCAGGGTACTCCTGCATCAGCCGTTGATCTCTGGCGTAATGCAGGGGCCGGCTACCGATCTTGAGATCGAGGCAAGAGAAATACTTCGGCTGCGATGCAGGCTCTACGACATCATTTCCGAGCACAGCGGAAAGAGTACCGAACAGATCGAAAAAGACAGCGACCGAAATCTGTGGCTGGAAGCACAGGAAGCCATCGACTACGGACTTGCTGATAAGATACTGCTGAAAGCTCCGGAGATTAAATCCAAAAAAGATTAATCCAGTTTGGAGTAGGGAGTTCGTAGTTCGGAGATAACAGGCGGTATTTTGTGTTTGTGAAATGACACTTTTGCAGTATATTTGACAAAAGATATATTGCTAACAGACGACAAAGGAAGGAAGTCTGTATGATGTTTTCAAAAAACACCGAAGTCATAAAAAGTTTAGAGAGCTCTCTACGAATGCATAAAAAATATTTTATTGCGCAGACATCTTTTATACTTAGCCGACGAATGGGTCATGATCTTATCACCCTAAAGGGTGTGGCATTTCTGTTTATCGCAGCAAGCATTGTTTCCTTGTGCGGATGTCAAGGCGGAACGGACCAAAAGCTCTGGGATCAGATACGTTCGCTAGGTAAGGAAAAGACAGAGCTAAAGCGTACCATAGCATCGCTTCAGGAAGAAAACAAAGATATCCTCAAGCAAAACAAAAAGCTTGCAGACCTCGGTCCCGATGTTCGGCTCGAAGCCTTCCCGCAAACACAAAAGATCAAGCTTCGCAGCAGGACGGGGCTTTTCGATAAGGACAAAGACGGCATCAAAGAGACGCTGGCGGTTTACGTTCAGCCTTTCGATGCCGCGGGTGATACTTTCAAGGCCGCCGGCGCAGTCGAGATTCAGCTTTGGGATCTGAACCGTCCGAACGATAAGGCTATGCTAAAGCAGTGGCAAATCGATCACAAACAGCTCCAGCAGCTTTGGGTGGGAACCTTGATGACCAATTACTATCGCCTAAAGTTCGATGTCGGCGACATGCTTAGCGGCGACGAAGAAGAGCTTACCGTCAAGATCGTCTTTACCGATTACATCACCGGCCGGGTATTCCACGAGCAGGCAGTCATCGAAGACTAGTACATTCTCGAAATGGCATAAAAAAAGGCCCTGCTAAAAATAGCAGAGCCTTTCGGTTTGTAAGCTGAACCCAAATTATGCAGGTGATACTGCTGTTGCACACGGACCCTTCTTGCCTTCACCAACTTCGAAGGTTACCTTCTGGCCTTCGTCGAGGCTTGCATAGCCTTCCATTCTGATCTCAGAATGGTGAACAAAAAGATCGTCACCACCATCGTCTGGGGTAATAAAGCCAAATCCTTTACTTGCGTTAAACCATTTTACTGTGCCACTGCTCATACTACTACTCCTTGGCCGGTATGTTGGCCGTTTAAACTGCGCCTCTCTTATTTAATTGTTCAGTCCCGCCTTGAGAAGCCAAAGGCGATTTCTGTAGTGCATAATAGACACTATTTGCCCCCTTTGTTCAAGAAAAAAATGACTAATATTGCAATTTTTTTTAATATTATAGGACGGTACGTGTCAAATATCACTGCAATCCTCGCTCAATCGCTCATAAACAAGAAATAACCCGTTTTTTTGAAAGATGGAGATTGTATCATTTTTCGATTAAATCGGGTTGTTTTTTGTCCGCCCAACCCGTAAAATGTTCTATAGGACGGATCGACTGTTAATAATCACAATGTTAACCACGAAATTATAAGGAGATAAGTGATGTTTGAACGTTTCACAGACAGAGCCCGCAAAGTAATAAGTTTAGCCAAGCAGAAGGCACAAAAGTACGACCACGATTATGTCGGAACCGAACACATTCTGCTTGGACTCATCAAGGAAAAACACGGCGTAGGAGCAACCGCACTTAGAACTTTCGATATCGACATGAAACAGCTTCGCAAAGATATTGAAAAGATCGACGAAAGCAAACCGCACGCCGACGAAATACACGCACTTCATCCCACTCCCGAAGCAAAAAAAGTCATCGAGTACGCTATTAAAGAAACGCGTGACCTGCACGATAAATTCATAGGCACAGAGCATCTGCTCCTCGGCCTGATAGAAACAGAAGGATGCGTAGCTAATAAAGTTCTCGCCGAGCGGGGCATAACACTCGAAGCTGTTAAGCGGAAGATCAAAGATATACCGCATCCGATAGAAGACTAGCGATCTCTCTGGAATACATAATTTGAAATGGCAAAGTTTATCCGCCGGTCAGTTTGACGGTATAGCCCTTTACTTCTAAGGCCTTGAGAACTTCGTTGCGCTTATCGCCCTGAATCTCTATCGCGTCGTCTTTTACCGTTCCGCCGCATCCGCAGCGTGCTTTTAGCTCACGGGCAAGTTTTTTAAGTTCGGACTTGCTAACGCCCGCACCGGTAATAATGGTTACCGCTTTACCCCCTCTTCCTTTGGTCTGTCGTGATATCCGAACAACGCCGTCACCTGTTGGGATAGATTCGTCGGTACCGCAAACACATTCGGCGACCGCCCTTTCGCAGCCCGGACACACCCTGCCCTGCTCGGTCGAATAAACTATTGGGTTGTTATTTTTCCTGGACATCTATGGGCCTGTTAGTCGCATTGTTCTTCGTGTATTTTTATTTTGACGCATACTTTGCGTATATTTTGCGGTTCTGTAACCGAACAGCACGGGCGATGCGCATCCGACGGTGCGTACACCACGAACTTACCCGGCGTCATTATGATGCTCGAAAACATCTCCGGCGGATTAAACAAGATCGCATCGGCCTCCTTGTCGTACTCTTTGGCAATGTTCATTTTCTGGCCGTGCAGTAAAACAATGTCATGCCTCTCTTCGCCGTTTAGAACCATCTGGACATCAACATGGTTCTGATGCGCTTCGAACAGTTTCTCGTTAGCGTCACCGGTCGTTACCGACTGGACGATAGCGAACATATCGTCGCCCTCTATCGGGTAGGTTCCGTCGGGCTTAGACAGGTCAAAGTTAAGCACAAAATCGACCGCAACGAATATCAGATCGGCATGGTCGGCATAGGTATCGATGTTCTCTACGGTATCATAGATCATTGCAGCTCCTTATAATTCTGGGTTAGTTTAGGCGCACATCTTAACCGCTAACAAAACGAGCGTCAATGCTAATGAAATGTTAATCGGTAAAAGCCAGTATCGGGAAAAAGATAAACGGCAAGAAACACAAGCCCAGACTAAAAGCTACTCCCCTGCCAAGGGCTATTCCTACATTGAATGTAAGATACAACCATATCCCGATCGTTGCGAACGGGCCTACTCCAGGTATGCCTCCGATAAAGCTGGGCGCCAAACCGACCCATCCTGGCTGGTCAGCAACACAGGCATAAACCCAATCACCGTAGAAAGGCACAAAGACCGCCCAGCCGGGCTCACCGGCCTTGTCAAATATCTTGTACAATACAATTATCCGAAAAATGAGAAGAGCAACAACAATTCCGGCCAATCTGCGAAAGCCAATTTTTTTCATGACCGCCAAAACTCCGCTAAGCTTAGCCTCTAGCGCAACGACTGACAGTTCGTCATAAGGACGCAAACCAAGATCCGCACTCTCGAAGCCGTCCTTTTCTCTAACACCAAAATCGGAAACTCTAATATCGTCACCGCTGACCTGAAGCACAATAGCAACATTTCTTCCGGAAGGTCGATTCTCATCGCCGCTTTCATTCGTATACCTAACCGAGTACATAAGATAGTAAAGTTCTTCCGGAGTACTTTCAAAATGGGTCATACGGCAAGCCATTTCAACTATTTCTTTGCTGTCGATCATCTCGGCGACAGCTTCGAATTGTGGGTCTGTTGTAGCTTCCTGAGCCTCGTCAGCAAGCAGTTCCCATGCCTGGTCAAGTTTTGAATCGCCCAGCATGTATATGTAGCTTTCGGAAAACTCTTTAAGCGGTTCAAAGTCAACTTTCTTTTTGCTCGTATCGCTTTTGCTCGTATCGCTGCCGCCGCTGGAACCTACCATCATCCCGATACCGATCATAGCTACAACCACCACGACAACTATTCCGATGATCATAGGCATTTTGCTTTTTCCGCTGGCGCCGTCCTTGCGAGATCGAGGTTTTGGTGCACCGCCCTTAGCGTCCTGTGGCGTCTGCTCTACAGAATGCGGGCTGGGGATATCGACTGCAGGGCTTTGTGCTTCAAACTGCATCAAGTCATCCATATTCATGCCGCCGGCGCCGGCGTCAAGGGGCTGGTCCTGACCGACTCGTAAAACATCCGTCGGATCGGCAAGCTTTAGTTCGGGTGCAGCATCGCTGATCTCAGGGGCCTGTATTACCTTCTCACACTTGGTGCATTTTAGGCGTCTGCCCGCATACTTTTTCTTAAGGCGTATCTTTTGATTGCAGTGGGGACAGTTAAATTTGTAGGCTTCAGAAGGCTCGGTTTCCCGTTTGGGGGCAGACTTTGAAACTCGATTGGGAGCCTTGCATTCTGGACAACGAACACTTTTGCCGACGTACTTATCCAAAACTTCGCGTTGAAATCCGCATTTGGTGCATTTAAATTCTGTCATATGCTATTCGGTAACACCGCCTCCTTTTTCTTACCTGACTGGTAACACCGACTAAAATACTAAGATTACCCGAAAAATGCAAGCTTTTTAGCTCATAATTGCAAAGAAAGATTTGATGTTATCGCTAAATAAGCCGAAAAAAACAGGGTGGCTCTAATGATTGCTTTTGAGCGGCAAGTAGGGGATTTTGGTTCTCTGACAAGGAAAACATATCAGCCTTAGCCGAAGCTAAGGCGGCGTTTGTCTGAGTAGTACAGAGAGCCAAAGATTCGCTTGCCCGCCAAAATGAATTTTTAGAGGTATCCTGAATATAGAGGCCAGTCATGAAAGTAACCTGTCCAATATGCGATTATGAATTTGAAATACCGCATAGCTCGTCGAGGAAGCTGCTGACGTGCAGAAAATGCGAAAGCCAGTTCCATCTTCACCACGCCGAGGGCGTCGGCCAAAAAGTTACAGTGATTTTTATGGTTATCGCCCTGGGGCTCTTCATAACATCCGGCGTCCGTTCGGGAAAACTAAAACTTTCCTTTGGGAAAACCGGCTGGAACGTAAACGCATACAAGACAATAAAACGAATGGGCTCGCGATGGGGCAAACTCGTCAGGACCGAAAAAAAGATAGAGCCCGTTTTCAAGAACCTGCCATACAATCAGATCACCGAAATTTACGCCCAGGCGATACGTGACGGAAAGATCACAGCCGGGAAGGTGCGTCCGCAAGACATCGGCAAGACAGTTGTCTGGCGGGGGAAACTCGCCGCCATAGGGACTACAAAGTTAAGCGGTAAAATATATATGAAGGTCCGGCACAAAGCCGCATCAAAAGACGACGTCACAGTATACCTCAACGAAAACCGCGAATATAATTTCCTCAAACTAAAACCCGGAGCGTATATCACATACTCCGGCGTGCTCAAAAAGTCAGGTTACGGCAAAAAGAATCACGTCCTGGAAAGCGGATCCATCCTCTACATAGACAACTTCGATTGATCGCAAAGGCAGCATCGACAAAATCATCTCTGGTAACTTTCAACAATTCTTCTGATTATCGAACCGACGCTTCTTTTTTGTAGCTATTATCACAAGCTGCCTTTGCTTAATAATCACTTTTTCCCCGCGCTAAACGGGACCTGTTACTATTTAAAAACACCTGACAGATATTATTGCAGGCAGTTCCGATTATTATAGGACCATGGTTTACCGCATAGATTAAAACCGGAAAAACCTGATTATCCCCGCCAACTATTATGTCGATTAGTATCCCAATACAGTGTGCGTTAACACTGAATAAACCGTTTAAAGGAAACAAAAATGATAGATGTCAAGGAAATGCTGGCAGAAGCGATCAAGAACGAAGCTTCCGATGTTCACGTCAATATCGAGATGCCGCCGATCATGCGGATCAACACCGAACTGTCGCCGATGGACTTTCCCGTAATGGATGAAAAAGGTATCATGCTGATGCTCGAAGCGATGGTAGGCCCGGACAAGGTCACCGGGTTTCTTGAAAAACGTGATCTGGACTTTTCGACAAAAATCGACGACGGCAGCCGATTCCGCGTTAACGCGCGTTTTCAACGCGAATCACCGGCGATATCTTTCAGGGTTATTTCAAACAATATTCCCTCACTTGAGGGGCTTCACTTACCTCAGATCGTAAACGACCTTATCGACCTTCCAAGAGGGCTCGTCCTTGTAACCGGACATACCGGTTCTGGAAAAAGCACCACACTTGCATCTATGGTAAACGCCATCAATTGCAAGTACAGCAAACGTATTATCACACTGGAAGACCCTATCGAATACGCACTGGAAAACGATAAGTGCATGATCGAACAGCGTGAGATCGGATCCGACTGTATGGACTTTGCGTCTGGCTTAAAACATGTCCTGCGTCAGGATCCGGACATCATACTCGTCGGTGAAATGCGTGACCTGGAAACAACCAGTTCAACGATCACAGGTGCGGAAACAGGACACCTTGTTTTCTCGACACTGCATACGACAAACGCTTCACAAACCGTCGAACGTATTATAGACATCTACCCCGCAGCCCAGCAGAACCAGATACGTGCAATGCTTGCAAATACACTACAGGCCGTCATCTCGCAGACACTCTTTAAACGTATCGACCAGCCAGGCATGATCCCGTGTACGGAGATACTGCTCTGCAACTCGGCTGTCAGAAACTGCATCCGAGAAGGAAGATCGTTCGAACTGCCAAACATCATCGAAACATCCAAACAAATCGGCATGCAGATGATGGATCATAGTATTGCCGATAATTACTTTAAAGGATACATCGACAGGGAAGAAGCCATAGCACGCTCGTCAAACCCGTCAAAAATGGAAAAGATACTCACCGAAGAAGGAAAAACAACCCATCGGTCAGCGGCAGTGGCAACAGCATCGGCAACCTCTTCAAAGGCAACCGCCAAAGAAGAACCTGCAAAACCCGAAAAGAGCGGACTGTTCGGCAAGAAAAAATAAATTGCTCCAAAACAGCGAATACCCCCGGGCCGGTAAATTCATTTATCGGCCCTGCTTGTTTATAAACCCAAAAAATCGGCAAAGTTATTGCAATTACCCGGCCTTGCTGTTCTAATGTCTACATGTTTGAACGGATAACAATAATAGGCGACGGAGCGATGGGCAGCGTATGTGCGATGATGCTCTGCGAAAAATCCCTGCACGTCACCATGTGGGGATACGACGCAGAATACCTCGCTGTCGTCGAGAGCAAACGAGAGAACGTAAAATTCATGCCCGGCCACAAACTCCCGGACAATCTTATCTTCCAAGCCGACGACAGCCTTGCAATGAAAGACGCCCAGCTAATCGTCTCAGCCGTCCCCTGCCAGTTCGTCCGCAGCGTCTTTGATAGATTAAAACCGCACATCCCGGCAGGCGTACCCGTCGTAAGCGTGAGCAAGGGCATCGAAAACACGAACATACTCCGTGCGACCGAGATACTCGCAGACGTCCTGGGCCCGGACCACAAACTCGCAACCCTGTCAGGCCCGACGATCGCAGACGAACTAGCGGTCCGCAAACCGGCGACAGCCTGCTCTGCAAGCGCTAACGTCGAACTCGCCAAGAAAGTGCAGGAGACTTTTAACATGCCCTACTTCCGGGTCTATTACAACGACGACATCGTAGGCGTTGAGCTTTGCGGAGCGATCAAAAACGTCATCGCCATCGCCGCAGGTATCATCGACGGCATCGATGCAGGCGATAATGCAAAGGCAGCCCTGGTATGCAGGGGCCTTGCAGAGATAGAGCGACTTGGCCTTGCCCTGGGCGCCAAGGAAAAAACTTTCTCAGGCCTGTCAGGTTTAGGCGACCTGATCACAACATGCGTCTCCCCGCATGGCCGAAACAGATCGTTCGGCGAACGCATCGGAAAAGGAGCAACCGCAAAAGAAGCTCTCGCAGCGACAGAAAGCGTCGTAGAAGGAGCAGCATCGTGCGAATCGGTTCTGGAACTTGCAAAACGAGTTAATGTAGAAATGCCGATCACCCAAGCGGTTCACTCAGTCATCTCCGGAGAAAAAACCGTCCCCGAAGCAATAAAGGACCTGATGACAAGAGAGCTAAAAGCAGAATAGTTCTATGCCCTCAGCAGCTTTATCAGTGTTTCCATGATCTCGTTTATGTTATGTTTTGGCCCGGGCACATTCTCGAACGTAACGACCCCGGCCATCGTGCTCATCAGCAGTTTCGCCTGCGTCTCGGCACTGAATTTCCTGCTTAGCGAACCTTCCTTAATGCATGTTTCGATAAGCTCTACAAAGAACCCCTCGTACCATCGCCAGAACTTTTTGATCCTTTGCTCGGTCGCCGGATGGCTCGCATGTGACTCTGTACTCATACGAAGTATCAGCTTGCAGTTTATCCACTGTCCCGACTGGTTCAGGCGAACAAGCTCACCTAAAAAACTCTCAAGCTGATCGAACGGCGCCGTCGCCGGGTCGATCGCTTCTGCAAGGAACCGGTATTCGCTTACGATTCTTTCGACCAGCGCCTCGCCAAGGGCGTCTTTGCTTTTAAAGTAGTGATAAAACGCCCCCTTGGTAATCCCCGACGCAGTCAGAATATCGTCAAGCGTCGTCCCCTCACACCCGTGGTTACTGTACAGCGAACCAGCCGCTTTTAGTATCCGTTCTCTCGTATCGGTTGCACCCCGAACCATATAAATATCCTTCGCTCCGTAGGATGGGCAAATTTTTGCCCATGCGGTTTTTCTGACCATAGGTCAGTTTTATTTATACTTATTCGTTATCGGCATTCGGCGGTCTTTCCCAAAAGCTTTCGGAGTTATCCGTACCCCCGGCGGAGACTGCCGCCGCTTATACTCGTTTAAGTCCACCAGCCGAACGATCCTTTCGACCGTCTCTTTATCAAGCCCGTCTTCGATAAGTTTCTGCGGAGACACATCGTCTTCGACGTAACCTTTTAAGATCGCGTCGAGCACTTCATAATCCGGCAGCGAGTCGCTGTCCTTCTGATCCGGACGAAGCTCGGCACTCGGAACCCGCTCGATAACAGAAACCGGGATAACCTCCCTGCCCTTTAGCTCGTTGATATACCTGCTAAGCTTATAGACCAGCGTCTTGGGAACATCTTTTATAACTGCAAAGCCGCCGGCTGTGTCGCCATAGAGCGTCGAATACCCAACCGCCACTTCCGACTTGTTGCCGGTAGTGAGCACCATATACCCAAACTGGTTTGACATTGACATCAGGATCGTCCCGCGAATACGAGCCTGCAGGTTTTCATAAGCCAGTCCGTTTTCATCCCAACCGTCCATCCCCGAAAGCATCTTGCTGAACTGTGCCAAAGTATCGGCGATGCCGATCGTGTGAAACTTCATACCAAGAAGCTTCGCGCTCCGTCCGGCATCGGAAATCGTTTCCGGCGAATTAAAACGCGTCGGCATCGTAACCCCGACAACGTTTTCCGCACCAAGTGCTTCGACCGCGATAGCCGCTGTCAGCGATGAATCTATTCCGCCCGAGAGACCTATTAAAACTTCCTTAAAACCGTTCTTGCGAACATAGTCGCGCGTCCCAAGAACCAGCGCGTTATAAACTTCCGCGATCGCATCGTAATGCTCGTTTATATCGTCGGCCTGTACATTGGTATATTTAAGCCGGCCGTCAATCTTTTCAATATCGACAACAGGCATGTCCTCGGCAAACTCTTTCGCATGGCAAACCGTCTTTCCGTCTGCATCGACAAACACGCTCCGCCCGTCAAAGACCAGTTCGTCCTGACCGCCAACAAGATTGCTGTAAGCAAGCCCGCAGCTAAAATGCTTTGTGCATTGCTCGAACACTTCCTGACGCAAGCCGATTTTGCCAACATGGAAAGGAGATGCAGAAATGTTTACGATCAGATCTTTATGGAACGAATCTTCAAAAAGTTTTGCCGCTGCTTCGAGATGCCAGATATCCTCGCAGATCGTAAGAGCCATTGAAATACCTTTGATATCGATCACATACGGAGTCGTCCCAGCCAGAAAATACCGCTGCTCGTCAAAGACCCCGTAGTTCGGAAGGTTGTTCTTGTGATAGATATGCTGAACGCCGCCATCGCCCAGAACAGCCAGTGAATTGTAACAGCCGTCCGTGGCAATCTCTGCAAATCCGACAATAACCGTCATCTCCGGACAGTCGATTGCGAATGACTCGACAGCATTTTTGTTCTCTTCAAGGAACTGCTCCTTGTGCAGCAGGTCCTCCGGCGGATATCCGCAAACGCACATCTCCGGAAAAATAAGCAGCTCAACCTGCTGTTCCAAAGCACGCACATAGAATTCCCGCATCTTCGCGATGTTACCTTTTATATCGCCGACAACGGCATTGATCTGTCCAAGAGCGACTCTAAGAGCCATATCCAATCCTTTCAATCCGTAACTAATATCGGGTACAATACTAAAAATACTGAGAAAATGCCATAAAAAAGACAATTGTTGCATATTAGACGGACAGGAGATACTATAGGGCGATTAGAAATGACGAATCAGAAAGAACGAAAATGAAAAAAACGGTACTGGAAACTATAGAACTTCACAAAAGGCTGGTTGACGAATACGAGAAGACTTGCGTCGATAAAGTCATCTCCGCAGCTCAGATGATAATTGACAGCATAAACAACGACGGCTGCGTATACATCTGCGGCAATGGCGGATCGGCAGCCGACGCACAGCACATCGCAGGCGAATTCATCGGAAGGTTCAAACGACAGCGTAAAGCGTTCCCGGCGGTAGCTCTCAGCACAGACACATCCGTCCTTACATGCGTGGCAAACGATTACAGCTACGAAGATATTTTCGCCAGACAACTCGAGGGCCTTGCAAAAAAAGGCGACCTCCTATGGGCGTTCTCCACCAGCGGAACCAGCAAAAACATAATAGCCGCCGCCAAACTCGCAAAAGACCTCGGCCTGAAAATACTGGCATTTACCGGCAAAGCAGACACACCGCTTGAAAAAATGTCAGACGTATGCATCGCTATAGACGCGCCATACTCGGCACCGGCACAGGAAATACACCAATTGGCGTACCATACAATATGCGATCTCGTGGAAGAACAGCTTGCTAAATAAAAAGAAGGAACAGATAAGTGGTTGACGAAAACAAATTCAAACAGGCAGTCGATTTAATAAACGCTTCCAAGAGCGTACTCATCACCGCACACACGCGTCCCGACGGCGACGCATGCGGATCGGTAAGAGCACTTTGCGATTCTATAAAAAGTCTGGGCAAAGAAGCACACCCTATCTTCTTATCGCCCATGGCTGCATGGTATGAATTCCTTTTTGACAGCAAAGTGCCAATACTCGGCAACGATATTACGACAGAAGAGTTGAATGCAAAGCCATATTCAGACTGCGATCTTGTCTTGATCGTAGATACAAACAGCTATGTCCAATTGCCGCAGTTCGACCAGTGGCTGAAACGATCCGAAAAGAAAGTTCTCGTCATCGACCATCACATCACCGGTGACAACCTGGGCGACATCGAGCTTATTGACACTTCCGCAGCAGCCGCCGGAGAAATCGTTTGCGACCTCATGAAATATGCCGGATGGAAACTAACAGAAGAAATTGCAGAAGCGATCTTCGTCGCCATCGCAACGGACAGCGGATGGTTTAAGTTCGCAAACGCAGACGCAAGGATATTTAGAAACGCCGCAGACCTCATCGAAGCGGGAGCAAACCCTGCCAAAATATACCAGCAGCTTTTCCAAAGCTATTCACCGGAACGAATGAAGCTTATGATAGTCATGCTAAAAAGCCTCGAACTGCATTTCGAAAATCGGCTGGCGATGCAGGTGATAATGCGAAAGGATTTCGACGAAACGGGCGCAACCGGAAAAGATACCGAAAATCTCATAAACGAATGCAACAGGATCGGATCGGTAGACATGGCGGCACTGTTCGTAGAACTCGCAGACGGCGGATACAGATGCTCGCTAAGGAGCAAAGGCAAAGTCGACGTAAGAAAGATCGCACAAAAATACGGCGGCGGCGGACACACTATGGCTTCAGGAGTGAACCTGCCGGGACCGCTGGAAAAAGCAAAACAGATCATTCTTGACGAAGCAAAACTACAACTCAAAAGTTAGCATGACGCAACGTTAAGAGATACACGCAGATTTGTTTTCCTGGAATAAAATCCGGAGAATTAAACGTCTATATAGAACTGTTTGGAAATGAGGATACGATGAAACCAACTTTACTTATACTAGCAGCAGGAATGGGAAGCAGATACGGCGGCCTAAAACAGATTGACCCAGTCGGACCCAACGGCGAACTCATCGTTGACTACTCGATATACGATGCGATCAAGGCAGGCTTTGGCAAAATAGTTTTTGTCATCCGTCGTGAATCCGAAGAACTTTTTAAAGAGAAGATCGGAACCAAATATGAAAAAACGATCGACATAGAATATGCACACCAGGAACTGGATGTATGTATCGGTGATTTTGAGGTCCCCGCCGCCCGCAAAAAACCATGGGGCACCGGCCATGCCATTTTAGTAGCCAAAGATGCGATCGACGGGCCGCTAGCGGTTATCAATGCAGACGACTTTTACGGACAGCAGGCTTTCAAACTCATCGCCGGCTATCTTTCGGAGCGAGATATTTCACCAAACCAATATTGCATGGCAGGCTACGATCTGGAAAACACTCTTTCAGAGCACGGAAGCGTATGTCGAGGTGTCTGTGTTTTAGATGAAAACGGGTTTTTAGAAACTGTCACCGAACACACGGACATTAAAAAGAACAGGGAACGAATAAATGCGTTAGATGGCAACGGACGCCAATGTCATATAGACCAAAGCAGCATCGTATCCATGAACCTCTGGGGATTCATGCCTTCGATATTCGATCATCTGCAAAAACAGTTTGACGATTTCCTTAAGGAGAAAGGGCAACAGGAAAAATCAGAGCTTTACATTCCCGCCGTCGTCGATGCTCTCGTCGATAACGGAACCGCAACAGTAAAGGTCCTAAAGACCGGCGACAGATGGTTCGGCGTCACCTACATACAGGATAGGGAAATTGTGCAATCGAAAATAAAAAGCCTCCTCAAAAAAGGCCTTTACCCGCCAAAACTTTGGAAAGACTGATGGTGTTTTTGATTTTACTTGCTCGAACTGACCGTTAATGGCTTGGATGTCAACGTAGGTCACCGCAATTAAAGAGCTTGCATGACAACTGTTTTTTGATAAAAGCGTATCGGCCGCTAGACCGTATCCTTCCCTAACGACTAAAAACTAAACAGTCACAAGCTCCAGCTTTTTCATCTCGGCAAGAAGCTTTTCTTTCGTCGCCGGCTTGGTAACATACCCCTCGCACCCTTCCCTGAACGATTTCATTATCGTCGCAGAATCGCTCTTAGCTGTTGCCATTACAACCTTAACGCCGTCAAGTCCGCGTATCCCCACCTCTTCCTCAAGTTGACGGATCGCATGCAGCACCCCAAGACCGTCGATATCGGGCATCATAATATCGAGGCAAACAAGATCGTAACGCCAATTGCCAACCAGCGACGCCTCGAACTCTTCTATCGCATCTCTACCGTTGGCCGCCGATACGACATCGTACCCAAGCTCTTTCAGGCGGAACGCCTCGATACGCAAAATATCCTCTTCGTCATCGACAACAAGGCATCGTTTCACGGTCTTTTGTTCGACGATCTCGTCGTTGCTTATCGCTGCCGGCTTGGGATCATTTCCTACAAGCCCCACAAAGCCCTCCACCCAGTCCTTTACACTAAGGATCATCTCGGCACGATCGTCCTCTGCCATCTCTTCAAAGGCACTCTCGGCCTCGTGACATATCCCGACAACTGCCTCGGCATGGATCATGCCGGATTCGCCCTTGATGCAATGCAACGCCATCATTATTTCCTCGCCGTCGCGAGGGCGATCCGCACCCTTTTCGTAAGAAAGGGCAAGCTGCTCGAGCTTTTCCAGTATCGTTCGCATAGAATCGGCATAAGCGCCGAGGAATTCTGCTATCATCTTAGAATTGTCAAACTCATCGGCCCCGGGCAACGCACCGCCGGTTCTTATTCCTGTAAATCTGTTATCAACCATATTATCACCATTATTAACTACCTATAAACCTGCATTAGTATTTTCGGCAATAAAGCCTGGTGGAAAAACCAAAAGAAATGCGGGAAAAAATATTTCGCGAATCGATGCCAATAAAGATGTGATTACCTGCAATCGGACCGAAAAACACAGAAATTATCTCCAATGACCGAAAAAAACATTCACACCAAACCGACAAGAAAATATTATAGGACCAAAACACAAACAATATTAAAAACAGGTCTTTCTTTTTGGCAACATCCAATTGAAGCCCTATAGTTATAGATAAAGTTTGCCGATGAAAGGGCAATATCAAAGGTAGATAGAGTGATGACAAGACAAAAGCTTATCGTACTGTTAGCAGTAACGATTCTTTCTTTATTGTTCCCCGCCGTAGTTTACGCCGAAGATTACACCTGGTCCGACACGAAATACAAGCATCATGCCCGCTGACATCAAAACCCCGGACTTAACCGGAAGTGCATATCGTTCCAGGTTTCTGAGTTGTAGATTCCAATAATGTTTGGAATATTGCCTTCTGGTTGCTTTTTTCATATCCTAACCGAAAATCCGCTATAGCTCTTCTATCCGGATATTTTTGTATTTCACAACCGACCGCTCGTCATGATTCTGCAACCCAATGTAACCCTTCATCGAACGGGATTGTTCGGTTTCGACAATCTTCTCGCCGTTCATTTCGACCGTAATCAGTTTACCATTTGCAGTTAGCGTCACGCTGTTCCACTCACCTGCCTGACGAACAGGATTTTTTGTCGGGGCAACTAAATCATACAACGCACCCGGACCGGACTTGGAAGGCTTTCTGCCATGCGCATCATAAATCTGCATCTCATAACCGGTAAACGCGGGGTTTTTCTCAGTTGCCGAACGGAAAAATATGCCACTGTTACCCCTGCTGCCAACGGTAAATTGAAGCTCAAGACGAAAATCTCCGTACTGCTTATTGGTCCGTAACCACGAACCGGTCTTTTCCGGATTGGTCGTCCAGTTCTTACCATTACGCCCGACCAGAATACCATCTTCGACGGACCAGTCACCGCCTTCTATTTTCGTCCAACCGTCAAGATTTTTCCCGTTAAAAATCGGAATCACTTTGGCCTGCTGAGCGAAAATCTTTTCCAGCAACTTCTTAGTATTTACAATCGCTTCCATTTCTGTAAACTGTCCGCCCCCCGATTCGATCCCCACATAACCTTTATAACCGGCGTCGCGTACAATGCGCATCATACGGTAATAATCGGTATTGACCTCGTCGCCGTTTACATCGAAACGACCGGACTTTGCGCTTACGCCCTTTGCAAAAGGCATCATCTCTTCGACGCCCAGATAACGATCGTATTCATTAAAATTGCCAAAGTCCGGCAGTGTTCCGCAATTAGGTAGATTGACTTTTTTAATCGCACCGACCAGCCACTTACCGTTAGAAGAAAGCCCGCCGTGATTTTCGACTATCACATTTAAGTCATACTTCTTTGCGTAATCGGCCAGCCGATAAAGACCGTCGGCGGCAAGCTTTTGTTGCTCGTCATAACTTCCCTTTGAATAGGCATTGACACGAATCGAATGACAACCAAGATACTTCCCGGCTTCCAGCCATTTATAATGATTCTCAACAGCCTTTATCCTTTTGCCCTTGTCCGGATCGCCGAGATTGCCCTCACGATCACACATAATCAGCACATTGGCAACTCCGTTATCAGCCGCTCGTTTCTTCATCTCAGCCAGATACTTTTTATCGTTTGCCTTATCGAAGAAAAACTGATTAACATATTCAACCGCATTAATGCCAAGGCTCTTGGCAGTCGCTGCAAAATCCAGATTATCGAGCTTATCGCCTTTCTTTCCAAACAAACGCTTATTAAGCGACCACTGGGCAAGGGACAACTCAAACGAACCATGTCCGCTGCAGCAATGCGAGGCAAAAATCTCCTCCGGCAAAGCACCTAACGAAAACGAACCGATAACTCCTGCCGACGCTTTTAAAAATGTTCTTCTTTCCACTGGGATAAACCCCCTGATTATCAAAATATTAGCTTGTATTTAAACAAAGTCTGAAAATCACCGCAAAACAGTCTAACCGGGAATTTCCCATTTAAACGTTTACAAAACATAATCCGGTCCTTTCGATGCATATAATTTTACCACGTTCAACTTGAACTATCAAGATTTCTCTTCCGAGGACGAAATTAAAGAGGGGAGATAAGAAATGGGGTTAAACCCTTTTGGTTCTCTTCCAAAAAGGCTTAATTATTCCCACAAGATACTGTTAGTTAATCTATCTTTTAACCGTCGCTATTTCAGATTCCAATATCTCAAATAGTTCCTTTGTTAGGTTGTAATGTCGCCCCTCATCTTGTCGGATGGCTTCTAAAATGAGGTGCTAAACAGATGGCTGGCGATGGCTTTACCATCCACGAATCACGAATCACGAACCAAACCCTGAAAGGGTTTAATATATCAGCCCGCAGGGCGCCACCCTGGGTTAAAAGCGTCGGCTCCGCCGACCTCCACGCGATGAAGATGACCTCTGGTCTTCTTCATCGCCTGCGAAGCAACACCGCAGGTGCTAAAATGCTCCGAATCACGAATCACGAGTCACGAGTCACGAATCACAATTTGATCTTGATGCCCTTTTCGTTCATCTCGGTCGCCATTATCTTCAGTTGTTCCAGCGCAAGCTTAAGCTCTTCGCTGCTGTCAAGCAGATCCTCGTAAAGCTGCCCGTCATTGATCAGCCGCGAAACAGTACCGTCGCCGTCGTTGATCTTATAGGCGACCTCTTTGATCTCGATAAGCGTATCAGCCAGTTGCTCGGAAACGTTCTCGACAGCAACCGCACCTTTATCGGAAAAATTCTCGATAGAAGCAAGCGTCTTCTGCGCCTGCCCGGTTACTTTCGCTACATTGGCAAGCATCGCTTTGATATTAACCTTATTCTCATCGTCACCGATTATATCGTTGAGGTTCTCGGACAAAATGCTTATAGAAGTGACAAGCTTCTCGATCTTTTCCTGAACCTCTTTCGGAAAAAATTCGCTGGCAGAACTCGTCGTACCCTGCATCACAAGCTCGTCTGTCAAAAACGCCGTCTCAGGACGCGAAGGATCGATCGCCTCAAGCGGACGATCTGGATTAAGCTGAAGCTCGATATAGCTGCTGCCCATGCTGCGTTTCATTATCACAACATCTACGCTGCTCGGAATATCGATATACCTGCTCTCGATCGCAAGCGAGACCTTAACCTGATGATAGGTCCTGCCGGCACCGTCCTTATAGGCAACCGGCGGAGACACTGATGTAACCTTACCTACCTGGTAACCGCAATACTGAACAGGCGTATTCTTTTGAACGCCTGGAGCCATCGGAAAGTTGACAAGGATCTCGAACGAGCGAAGCTTGCTGACTGCAACCGGAAGCTCGCCGAAGATAAACACCATCCAGAGAAATGCACAAAAGGCTATGATGACAAAACCGCCTACGATCATGTTACGCCGTCTTTGCAATGTGTTATAATCGACCATCAGTTTTTTCCTTTGCCGCTGTGCTTTTCCAGAAACAGATCACGGATCGCACGAAGCGGATAACCGCTTTCGTTTAGTTTCTTTATCAACCTTACGCGATCTATCGCCTTGCCGTCGAAATACCGATGCCCCGAATCGCTGACCTCGGTCGGATCGAGGAGACCTACCATCACATAATACTGAAGGCTCTGACGAGATATCCCCGCCTTGGCTGCTGCCTTTCCTATGGACAATAATTTCGATTTATCGCTCACTAAGTTTCCCGGCTGCACGCTCGGCGAGACCCACAAAAATGGATCTGACCTCTTCAAATGTCATTGTTTTGGACGCAAAAACTGCGTCCTGTCCTGATTTTTTCGACATTTTGCCGGGAAATATTAATAAAAAGTCTATATTTGTCGCAATATTATGCTGTTCGAGGCGAAAAGATTCGCGGATAAGCCGTTTTATGCGATTGCGATGTACCGCATTTCCTGCTGATTTGCCGATCGAGATGCCCAGGCGAGCCATCCCAGCGTCATTGGCAGCCGCATAAAGCCGAAACAACCCCTTACTTACGCAGCACTTATGTGACAAAACGCCCTTGAACTGCTCATTGGACCTTAGTATCTGATTCTTTTTAAAAAACAATCGTTTCAATTTACCACCATAAAGTCGCCCCAGCCGATGGCTGGCTCAACAATTCGTAATTCTTAATTCGAAACTTTTAATTGACTATCATAGTGGTATCGGATATTCAAACCAAAATCCAGCATTTATCGAGAATTTCTCCACCTTTGCCTGTCGCGTCGCAGTTCAAACGAAAACGGAGCGCAACGAAACGACCTCAGGGGCAATAGTGTTCGGCACG
>JAGLHQ010000217.1 GCA_023143375.1 Planctomycetota bacterium | reverse complement strand
ATAGAATGCAAGCACGACGTGACGTCAAAGGGCGGGCGGGCGGGTCAAAAATCAAATGTCAAGCCAAACAGAACGCAGACAGGAGATTTAACGTTATATTGACATTTTATAAAAAATAAATCGTAACTAGTGCCTCCTTAAAACGTCGTTTTTAGGGTGTTTTTGGGGGTATTTTGGGTTTTATCGGGCAGATCAGTTCGGATTTAATTCGATTTTGACACATAAACGCAGATTAAGGATTGCCTGTTATTTTTTCCGGAGGAAAAACCTCACCGCCTGAGAATAGGCCCAGCAAGAGCTTGTCGGAAAGGTGGTAGAGAAATGGTCAGTTTCGACAAACTGAGTAATGAATGCAAAAAAAACAAAAAACGTTGCGCCGCCGGGGAGAAAATTAGATCTAAGATATGCGTTTTCGAGCCTTAAAACGTGTCGGGTATTATTCGTTAAAAAGCGTATTATCGAACCTGATCGAAACATTCGAATTATCACGGACGTCGCAAAACTTTTGGACTTTATCAGTCGATGCAGTAACCGGGAACTGATCCAAAAACCAATCACGATTACCCATGATATTGTAAGCGTAAGCTATCGTTTCCGCAGCCGTCAAATTTGGAGGATGTTCTTCACCTGGCATACTTTCACCTCATGCTAAAATTTCACACGTACCATCAAAAAAGAAATCAACAAGGGGGTTTAAATCATTAACAAAAAACGACGCACACGAATCAAAAGCCAAACCACGAAAACATAACGCAAACTCCGAAGTAGTACCAACAACACGAGAAAAATTTATTAAAAACTCAACAAAAGCACCCTCCAAAGCAATACTATCCCATTGACACGCACCGTCAGGATCGATCAGATAAACGCCATTCAAAGGCTCGCCGTCAACTGGCAACCACAACGGGCTTTTTTGTATACCCGAAAACCGGACGCTCAACTTATCGGGCGGAGCGTTCGGACCAAATGGTGAAGTAAACGAACCCCAGCACAACGGACAAGCTACTCCATCGGGCTGAGGTTCGAGAGGATAACCCATTGCTACACCTTGCCCTTATCGTCGAAAAAACTATCAGGTATCAGGTTTGTTAAAATTCCCGCAGCAGCGAGCGTCTCAAGTACAAAATCGATTTGCTTGTAAAGGAAAGAGCCTAACAACTGAGGAATCGAATAAACGCCCAAAACGTCAACTTCCTTTATGTAACGCTTCAGGAGAACCTTTTCGCTTTTCTCAAAGCGAATAACAACACCGCCAAAAAAACCTTTACGAATTTTCATATCAATCTTCCTCTCTTACTTTATTGGCAACAAACAACCAGCTGTTAACTTTGATTTTATGCTTATAGTGTTTTACACCATCCTTTTCCCATTTGTCAAGCTGCAAAGTGCCGACAACATGGATCGGGTCACCTTTTTTGAAATACTTACTCAAAGCCTCGGCACGTTTTCCGAACATAAAACAGTCGATAAAACAAACCGTTTCCTTTTTCTCACCAGCTTGATCTTTCCACACTTCATTCGTTGCAATACCAAAATTTACGACCGCCGTTTGAGACGGTAAATATTGCAATTCCGGGGCTCTCGATATATGGCCCATTAAGATAATTTGATTAAAACTTGACATTTACACCTCACTTTCAGAAACAAAATTTTCATTTTCGAAGACCTGACGCACGTAACGACAGTCATATACATTGCAATTTGCAAAACCACGATTACCGGTAGGCTTGACACCGCGAATCCGGAGCAAACGGTTTACCCGGCCAACCGACCAACCGAGCTCACGGGCTATCGATGCAGTACCAACAACGGTTGATATTTCAGTACAAAGTAATTTCATTACAAAAACCTCCAAATAACATCAACCCCATCGATCCGCCATCGCATCAGCAATACCAGGAAAAGTTCTACTACGAGCTTTAGTATTCCGTGGCGTTTCATACCAACCGCGAGTATAACGACGCCCATTCTTTGTAGTCACATAAGTCAGCTGCACAATTTCAGTCGGCTCGAGAAAATCGAGACCCCGAAGCCACAAACAAGTTTTCTTAGAATAATCATGACCGAACTGCCAAGGCTGGATTATCTGAGAATAATCGCCAATCTCCTTTTTGGCTGCTAGATGCGGAACGGGATTTTCAAGACAGACACACTCACAATCCGCATTCCACAGCTTTAAAAAAAATGCACAAGCCTGTTTAAACAAAATACGCTTCACAGGAGTATCTATCCACCGCGAAGCTTGCCGACACAAATACTGGCAAGGAGGATGACCGATTATTAAATCCCAACGCCTATCCAAAACCTGCAGCACATCGCCCTGAATATGAGGACCAAAGAAATCAGTCGGCAGCAAATCACAACTAACAGCATTATGACCTTTTCGAATAAAAGCATCACGAACAACACCGCTATACTCGCACGCAACCAAAACATCTAACCGCCTTTCAACAGACACAACACTCAAAATAACAGCTCCTTAAAGTCTAAAAGTAATTGACGATTTTCGGGCGGTTCCTTAGGCGTAAACTCGAGCAGATTATATATATACTTTTCAACATGCAGCATTGAAATCCCAGCATCCAACGGCTTGCCTGTTTTCCATGCAAACAAGATTTTTTTCGCGTTATCATCGTCATTTTGCAGACCATGAACGGTAGACCACGAACCGATGTACCGCCACTGATCAGCATCGGCAGGTTTTTCCATTTTCAAAACGATCGCCCGGGCATTTCCCCACATACCAACCAAACGACGGCCATGCAAGGCGCCGATAAGTTCTACACGATCATCAATATCGAGCTCAGCCAAAATACTGGGGCGGGCCGAATACCGGCCTACATACTCTGCAACCTTACCAACGCTTTTTGCTTCACGAATATCGATTACCATACTTCCAAGCGTAGTACGCTGCCATAGCTGTGATAATTTTTCACGATCCATAAACTCACTATCGATAAGGCAATGCAAATGCGGATGCCATTGCCCGGATTCTTCCGATTTTTTAATCTGAAAAAACCAGATACCGCCTCGGATACGATCACGCAAAAACCTAAGCTTGCGATATTTTTGAAAATAGGTGTACAAATTATTGATTTGGTCACGAAGTGGAGCGTTCGAATGTTTTAACGTTAAAGTCAAAAACTTCAACCTTGAAACACCCTCAGCCCACGGCTTGATTTGCTCAACAAGAAACCAGCTACGTTTTTTTGCACACAACGGACACCAGCGGAGCTTACACGACTTTGCAGCTACGCGAAGATCGCCAGTCTCGACGTGACGCACAAACCAAGCCCGGCATCGACACGTATCAAATGCAGTCATACGACGTTCAGCACCTTTACCACCGAGCAACGAATAAGCCTCTCTGGTCGCGTCGAGCTCCTCTTGACAGTGCCGCTCAGAATGTTGTCTATAAGTACGTGGCATTCGATTATCACCCGTTGTTTCTATGGCATGAACTAGAGGTACTTGACTTTCTGACATCTTTTAAATCTCCAAGAAAACGAACGCGGAAAACCCGCGTTCTTTTAGTTTGGGAAAGTGGTTGATTTCCCCGGTTTTTCGCATCCGGTCATTTGCAGACTAAAAGGAGCTTTCCGAAGTGGAGAGGGTTTACTACCATTTTTCAACCGTGCACACTTCGAAAGTCCTTCCGAAATCAACCTGCAAACGACGTCGAAAACGCTCGGGTTGCTCCGCAGCAGAGCCCTATCCTTTTCCGACAAAAGCATTATCGGACGAATGGACCATTTTGCAACACAAAAAAAAGGCCTGACTTTCCAGCAAGCCAGACCTTTATCGGTATTTTACCGGAGGCACACTACGGCACCGTGTCAATCCCAATCTCAAACAAAGGCACATCGTTTCCGCCACCATCTTCTATACCGTCGACCTTGCCATTATAGGTAACACGATCAGGGCCAGCACTCGGCCCGTCAATCGAAATACCAAGACGAACAGTATCACCACCAACAACAACAATCGATTGCACGTTCAACTGATTCGGAATAACGAATGCGTTAAAATCTGTTTTGGTTGCAGTATTTATAAATACATCCCTGTCAAACAAAACGTCAATCCATGCATTACCTACCGAATAAATCGCACTAAGCGGTACAGGAATATTAGCAGCAAACGGTTCGTCAAAATTACCAACCGGAGTTCCATCCGCACCAAACAAACCGCTAGGGTAACCATCATACACAACACGATTATTGACCCCCAAATCACCCAAAAAATTAAGAGGCCCGCTAATCACGTTTCCATCAATCACAGCACCACTGTCAAACTGATTCGGAATATCTTCAAAAGTAAAAGTTATCTTTGACCGATCAAACACAGACTCATTCAAATCCGAATCAAAAATCAACGTTGCCGTCAACTCGGACGGGTCCATAACCGCAGCAAGCAAAAGAGGCCCTACACTATGCACCAACGACGGCTGAGCCTCGAAAGAACTGACTAACGCGACCATCGGCACGCATAATACGAGCCCGACAAACAACCTGTTGACCTTCCTGAGCAGCATAAGGTGCAGGTAATGTGAGAGGCGACACAAGAGGAACCGCGGTATTACCGTCCAAAGCACCCGCGATCTTCCATGGGCCATTGAAGAAGTTCCGAGTCGTATTGACCGGAGTGCCCATCGCAACTAACATATGAGCCTCATCTTCACCGCCCCAAGCCAAATTGTCATTAAAGGTAATAGTGATTATCTGAGTCGCTTCGGAGATCGCGACAGCGAAAGCAGTGTCACCCTCGGCAAGTGTCAAAATGGCAGGGCCATCATCGACTGCGAGGCCATCGGCTGCATTAATAGCACAATTCGAACGCATGTACATATTGAAACCCGAAAGCTTGATCGTTTCACCAAGACGATTCACCCAAGAGACAGCTTGAGCATACACAGCCCATTGACTACGCTGAAGATCAGACAAAGAATTTTTCCAACGCTGAGAGAACTGAATCACAGCGTTACGCACGGCACTTTGACGGGCCGTGTTTGTATTGACGGGTTTTGCCCACTGTCTGACATAAGAGCCGGACGAGTTACGAGCAAAGACATTACCGCCAAGTTTACCGGACATTGCGCCGATACCACCCATAAATTTGATCAAAGCCATTTCAAAACTCCTTAACTAAACATACACACACCTACTTTAAAATATCCGGATCAGACTCACGCAGCCAGCCCGGCAAATCTTCAAATTTTACAGAACCCCACAAACCACGCCGCCCCTTCTGAGCCTCAGACTGCAGCTGATTATAGTAGTCGGTTTTTGCATGCGGGTACTTCGTATACGAATAACCGAACCCACGCTTTATGATCTCTTCATTTAAAAACCGACCCTCACTTAATTCGACGTAAACCAAAAGACGGCCATACTTACCACGGAGAGGGCCATCTTTTTGAACATGCAAAGCAACCGCAGAGTTAAGGCATAAGTTTTTCGTAAACTGCGTTGCCTCGGGGCCATAAAATTGAACCGGTAACGACGGATGAACAGTCTCGGGAGTATCGACACCGATCAGCCGGAGCATTTCCTTATCACCGCCAACCCCATAAACTTCAACCTCGATAGTATCACCGTCAACAACACGAACGACATCCGCATAAATCGGTGCATCGCATATTTCAGCCGGGACGGTTTTGTTGAGTTCCTCCAACACAACGTTTGATATCACACCCCAACCACCGGGAACGATCCCCAGCCCAACCAAAACCAAAACTACCGTACAAGCTAACTTGACCAGCGTTTTTTTTCCCATAATCTGCATCCTCTCAAAAATCAAACCCGTTTTAGTTATATCGGGAAAGTTACCGAGAATTTTTTTTTCTGTCAAGTGCTATTTTTACGTGATAAAACCACAAGTAAACAGTGAAATAGTGGATTTAAAGTTAAACACGAGGGGAACACGACCTAAAAACAGCCTTAACGCATCATAAACGCGGGTACAACATACGCAAGTCTGGCGAGGAATTAAAAGAGGTCACAGGGTGTATTTAAAGTGAGAAGAAAAGGGAACAAAAACGAACTTCAAACAGAGTACAAAATGTTATGGAAAATTTATTTAAAAAAAAGTATTTTTTTCATAATTCTTTTCATTAATCAGCATGGGGATTTATCCCCACTTCCTTGGAGCAAAGCGACCCAGCGTAGCGACGCTGTCAAGGATTTTGTAAATCAGTCTTTTTCCGGCCATCCTTTTACACCAGCCGAACGCCCGCCGCCATTAAGTGAAGGACCCAAGCTTTAGCTTGGGCGGACTCCATCTTTTTGCCCTGTCTTTAGCAGGGCAATATAAATAAACCCGTTGTGTAAAAGGATGAGTTCGGAAAAAATTCCTGCAGGCTTGCCTGCCCAGCAGACCGGGTTTATCCCGGGCTGTATAAAACCGGTGGAGCCGCGGCCTTCAGGCCCACGCGACATCAATGCACCCCGTGCTTTTCGGGGGGCCGGGGCTATGCCCCCGACCGCAGGGAGAAGCTTTTAGCCGGACGGTGCTTTTCCGTCCGGCTGCCCTTTATCCGGCCATTTTTATGGCCGGAACCGCCCGCAAAACAAACCGCCCGGCCGGACGACAGGAAGAGCTTGCTCTTCCGTCGTCTTGACCGACCGGGAGCCAAGGGCGGGCGGTGTCGGCTTTTTTCCCCCACGGGGAAAAAACCGACGCGGGGAGAGTCTGAGAGGGGACGGCGAGACCCCTCTTCAGCTGTCACTGGCAGATAAAAAGGTAACAGTTCGTAGCACAGACTACGATGAGATAGACGCAGAGAACCAAGAACGACGTGGCGGAGGCGATGAGGACGGCCCCGCGGCGTTGTTTTTCTGCCGCGATAGAATGCAAGCACGACGTGACGT
>JAGLHQ010000216.1 GCA_023143375.1 Planctomycetota bacterium | reverse complement strand
GCGCACCCTATCTTTTGTTATTATCACAAACCCGTCGGGCTTTTCCAGGTCGGACGCCAGCTTCGCCAAAAACTTGTTTGCCGCGATGCCCACCGATGCGATAAGTCCAAGCTCGTCTTTGATCGCCCTTTTTATTTCCCTCCCGATATTCTCTGCGCTGCCAAACAGCTTTATACTTCCGGTAACATCGAGAAACGCTTCGTCCAGCGAGATAGGTTCTATTTGAGGCGTGTATCTTGAGAATATTTCGCGTATCGCCCCCGACACTTCGACATACCTTTTCATCCTGACGCCAAGCACGACAGCCTCCGGGCACATCCGAACAGCCTTGCCCATCGGCATCGCGCTATGGATGCCATACTTGCGTGCCTCATAAGACGCCGCCGATACCACGGATCGACCTTTCGGATCGCCGCCTACGATCACAGCCTTGCCTTTTAGGCTTGGATCGTCAAGGCACTCCACAGAGGCAAAGAACGCATCCATATCAACATGTATGATCTGACGCTCCGCTTTCATTTTGTTTTTCGCTTTGCAGAAACTCGTCTATATCGTTACCCCGAAGGGGTTAAATGTAACAGCCCAGGGCTAAGTCCGAAGGACGCAACCCTGGGAAATTTCACAACCAAAACCTTGCCCTGAAGGGGCTAAATAAAAACTATATTACAAGCAAGATAAATACACACTCCCTGTAAATAATAATTAGTGTCTATTGGTGTCCATTCGTGGTTCCAGTCTTTTGGTTTTCCTCCGCGATCTCAGCGGTTAAAAGCAGGTATCTATTTTCGCAGTTAGCACGGCAGCCCGAAAAACTCTCTGCTTGTTGCCGTCACCTGATCGGCGAAGTCTTCAAGGCTCATCCCCTTTACCTCTGCGATCTTGGCCGCGGTATGTTTCAGGAATGCAGGCTCGCAGGGCTTTTTGCCCCGTACCGGCTCCGGGCTTATAAACGGGCAATCCGTCTCGATCATCAACCTGTCCATCGGAACCATCTTCGCAGCCGTCCGTACATCGTCGGTCTTTTTAAACGTCACGATCCCCGTAAACGAAATATAGTACCCTTTGCCCAGCACAAGTTTCGTCTGTCCGATCGACCCGCTATAACAATGTATCACAACCCTTTTAAGTTTGCCTGCAAACTCGTCCAGTACTTCCATGCTCTCATCGAACGCCTCGCGCGTATGGATGATCACCGGCTTATCGAGTTGGACGGCGATATCTAAATGTTTTCTGAATATTTGCTTTTGAGTTTCCCGCGGCGAGTGATCGTAAAA
>JAGLHQ010000215.1 GCA_023143375.1 Planctomycetota bacterium | reverse complement strand
GGATGCGAACCCGGATGCCCTTGTTGTCGGTTATGTTAACACTACCGCGGAGGTAAAGGCTTATTGCGATTATTGCTGTACGAGCGGCAACGCTGTCGAATTAGTCAAGTCGCTGCCTTCGGATAAGCAGATAATTTTTGTGCCTGACCGGTATCTCGGACAGTATGTGATCGATGTGACCGGCAGGGATATGACTCTTTGGCCCGGCTATTGCCCGACGCATGCTAAGATAATGCCGGACGATGTCGAAACAGCAAGGCGCGAGCATCCTGACGCAGTTGTTATGGCGCATCCGGAGTGCAACGAAAGGGTACGAGCGGTTTCGGATAAGATGCTTAGCACGGGGCAGATGATAAAATTCGTAAAAGAAACCGATGCCAAGCGGTTTATCGTCGCAACCGAGATCGGGATAATGCATACGTTGAAAAAACAAAATCCGTATAAAGAGTTTTATCCTGTGGCAGGGCGGGCGGTTTGCCCGAATATGAAAAAGATCACGCTTGAAAAAGTATTGTGGTGTCTCGAAGATAAGAAGAATGTAATTACCGTTTCGGAAGATGTGGCTGGTAGGGCTAAGGCTGCTCTTGACAGGATGATCGAGATTTTGCCGGGATGACACCCTTTAGGGTGAGAAGATCGTGGCTCGTTAGTTTGTTGTGAAAATGGATCCCCAGCTTTGGCGGGGATGATTTATTTAGCCCCTTCAGGGCATGGGTTTGTTTGTGATGAGTCCCCCAGGGTGGCGCCCTTTGGGCTGACCCCGGGCTGTTATATTTAACCCCTTCGGGGTAATGATTAAACCGCATGGGCAAAAATTTGCCCATCCTACGGTGGCGATGTAGAGCAAGTTTTGATTGTATGAAAACCCCCCGGCAGTTCCGGGGGCTAAAAATACAGGTTTTAATTGTGAGAATGGATCCCATCCCTCCAAAGGCGGATTTACAACTTTCGCTGGGATGACAAGACGTGGAATTTGAAACTATGGGGTCGCTGTTGGCGATACTAATTTGTAAAGGAAAATAAGATGTCCGATCAAAACGATTATAGGATTGAAACCAAGGCGCTCCATGCGGGTCACGAAATAGACAATACCCTGAGCAGGTCGGTTCCGATCTATCAGACGAGCAGCTATGTGTTTAAGGATACCGATCATGCCGCGAACCTGTTCGCACTTAAAGAGTTCGGTAATATTTATACGCGTCTGATGAATCCTACGACAGACGTACTGGAAAAACGAGTGGCTGCGATGGAAGGCGGCGTTGGCGGTCTTGGGTTTAGTTCCGGTATGGCTGCGATAACTTCTGCGGTTCTTAATATCTGTTCTTCGGGTCAGCACATTGTCTCTTCCAGCTCTCTGTACGGCGGGACGTATACTCTGTTTAGCCAGACGTTCAAAAAGCTTGGTATCGAAGTTACGTTCGTCGATCCGAGCGATCCTGCCAACTTTGCCGGGGCGATCAAGGAGAACACGCGTTTGCTTTACATCGAGACGATCGGTAATCCGAAGAACGATGTTCTGGAATACGAGGCGATCGCCAAGGTTGCTCATGATAATAATATGCCGGTGATCTGCGATAATACGGTCGCTTCTCCGATCCTGTTTAGACCTTTCGAGCATGGTATCGATATCGTTGTTCATAGCTGTACGAAGCTTATCGGCGGACATGGCAACAGCATCGGCGGTCTCATTGTCGATTCCGGTAACTTTAACTGGGACAATGGCAGGTATCCTGAGATGACCGAGCCCGATCCGAGCTATCACGGTGTGAAATTTTTCGAGGCTATGGGCTCGATCGCATATATCATCAAGGCGCGGGTTCAGTTCCTGCGGGATTTGGGCGGGTGCATGTCGCCGTTTAATGCTTTTCTGTTCATTCAGGGGCTGGAGACGATACACCTTAGGGTAGAAAGGCATTGCGAGAATGCCTTGAAAGCGGCTAAGTTCCTTGAAGGACACGATGCTGTCGATTGGGTTAACTACCCGGGACTGAAATCTCATGCGGATTATAAAAAGGCAATGAAGTACCTGCCGGACGGTCAGGGTGCTATAATAGGATTTGGAATAAAGGGCGGTGAAAAAGCTGGCATTAAATTTATTAATAATGTAAAATTGGCGAGTCATCTGGCGAATATTCTCGATAGCAAGACGCTGGTAATACATCCTGCGAGCACGACGCATCAGCAGCTTAGCGACGCCGAACAGGCGAGCACGGGAGTTACGCCGGACTATGTCAGGGTGTCTGTGGGTACGGAACATGTTGACGATATTATCGCTGATTTTGACCAGGCATTGAAAGCGAGCCAAGCAGAGACGTGTTGAGTTGCGGTAGGTTATTAATTAAAACGGAAGTTTGATAGCTTTCTTTCGCCCCTCCGGGGCTGCGGAAGAAAGTTTGTGAAGCTTTCCGAGGGCTTACGCCCCCGGCTATGCGCTCTTACGGCCCTCCGGGCCTTTTAAGTGGCAAAGCGAGATGCAAGTTGTTATTGTTTCGCGTGGATTCCTGCTTTCGCAGGAATGACAAGACTGGGAACAATTTTTATTTTATAATACAAGTTAGGGCAAAGAAAAGGCAGCAGCTTATGTGGGATTATACTGACGAAGTGATGAATAATTTTATGAATCCGCACAATACCGGGTTTATCGAAGATGCCGATGGTATAGGTGAGGTTGGCTCGCTGTCGTGCGGCGATGCGCTTACGCTTACTTTCAAACTCGGCGACGATGGCAAGATAGCAGAGGCGAAGTTTAAAACTTTCGGATGCGCAAGCGCTATCGCGTCTTCTTCGATCCTTACGGATATGATAATCGGGCTTACTCTCGAAGAAGCGGAAAAGGTTACGAATCAGGATATCGTAGATAAGCTTGGCGGGCTTCCGGAACAAAAGATGCACTGCTCGGTAATGGGTCAGGAAGCACTTGAGGCGGCTATCGCTAACTATCGTAACAAGGGCAAAGCCGAACCTGAAAAAGATGGCAAGGTGATCTGCACTTGTTTCGGTGTTACCGATGTTGAGATCAGAAAAGTTGTGACGGAAAACAACCTTACGATGGTCGAGGAGGTTACGAATTATTGTAAGGCGGGGGGCGGTTGTACCGGTTGTCATCCGCTGATCGAAGAGATCATCGAAGAAGTTCAGGGCGAAAAGGCCAACGTCGAACATGTCCGGCCAATCAAGCCTGGCAAGATGACGAATATCCAGAAGATACAGTTGATACAGCAGACGATTAACGAACAGATCCGGCCTGCTTTGCGTGCTGACGGTGGGGATATCGAACTGATCGATGTCGATGGTAATAATGTTATCGTCGCATTTAGAGGGATGTGTGCCCAGTGCAAGATGACAGAGTTTACAATGAAAGATGTGGTGGAGGCAAAACTTCGTGAGTTTGTGGCCGACAATCTAACCGTCGAACAGCAGAAAAAAGATTAGCTAAACTAAGCCTACTGCGCGGAGGGAAGCACATCCTACGGTTAAGCACAGGGTTTGGGTGAGAATGGATCCCAGCCTTCGCTGGGATGACAAAGACGCTGGGATGACAAAATGTGTGAAAGACGTTGAAAAAGCTGTGAAAGTTAATTACAGGGATAGCAACATGAAAACTATTTATATGGACAACAACGCTACTACGAAAGTGGCCGACGAGGTTCGGGAAGCGAGCTTGCCGTTTTTTTCCGAGCTTTACGGCAACCCGTCTAGTATGCACACTTTTGGCGGTCAGGTCGGACACAGTATACGCATAGCGCGTGAGCAGATCGCTTCGCTGCTTGGCTGCGGGTCCGATGAGATAATCTTTACAAGCTGCGGAACTGAAAGCGATAATACCGCTATCAAAAGCGCACTTGCAACAAGCGGCAACAAAAGAAAGATCGTAACTTCTCGTGTGGAGCATCCTGGTATTCTTAGTACGTGCCGTGAGTTCGAGCATCACGGGTATAACATTGTCGAGATACCCGTCGATAAGAAGGGGCGGATCGATGTTAACGAACTTGAAGAAGCGATCGACGACGATACTGCGGTCGTTTCGATAATGTATGCCAATAATGAGACGGGTGTTGTGTTCCCTATCGAAAGAATCGCCGAGATGGTTAAGTCAAAAGGTGTGCTCTTTCATACGGATGCCGTTCAGGCGGTGGGTAAGATACCTCTTGATATGTCTAAAAGTAATATCGATATGCTGAGTTTGTCGGGGCATAAGTTTCATGCTCCTAAAGGCGTTGGCGTTCTTTATGTTCGTAAGGGGACGCGGCTGGCTCCGTTTATGCTCGGCGGTCATCAGGAATCCGGTAAGCGGGCAGGAACCGAAAACGTTCCGGGGATCGTCGCGATGGGCAAAGCATGCGAGCTTGCTAAAGATATTATTGGCGAAGAGAATACATGCGTTAAGGAGATGCGGGACGCACTGGAGACGGCGATACTGAAAGACTGTGTCGATAGTTTTGTTAACGGCGATACTGAAAATCGTCTTCCGAATACTACGAATATCAGCTTCGAGTATATCGAGGGCGAGGCTATCTTGCTTATGATGAATAAGTACGGTATCTGTGCGAGTTCCGGTTCTGCGTGTACATCTGGTTCTCTTGAGCCTTCGCATGTTCTCCGGGCGATGGGTGTTCCGTTTACGGCAGCTCACGGATCGATCCGGTTTAGCCTGAGCAGGTACAACACAATGGCCGAGGTTGAGTTTGTGGCTGATAAGATGCCTGAGATCGTAAACCAGTTGCGTCAGCTTAGCCCGTTCGTTAAGGGTTAGATCGTGATTTGTGATTCGGATAACCGCATGGGCAGGAAACCTGCCCATCCTACCGAACTGTATATGCAACCAACTCAGGGCGTAAACTTTGAGGGTTATGGTTTAAACACGGCCAAGCGGAGCTTGACCGTGCCACCCAGATATTGAGTTTGGTTTGATATGGCCATCCCTTTGCTTCACAAAAGGCATCTAAGGCACGGGCTGCCATCCGGCGACGTGCGAACCGGCGTCAATGAATTGACGGGGCTAACTGATTTGGAGGCCCGCAGGCGGGCACTGTTTTTATGTTTTATGTTTTTTGCACCATTTATTCCACATTTTTTGGTATTCGTTTTCGAGTGCTTTCGTGAATCTTCCTGCATCGCATAATCCGCATGCCACGAGGTGTCCCCGCATTGAGTTTCGCATTTTCGCAAGAGCGTTTCTATTGCCGGCAAGTGCAGTGGCGAGCATTACGTATTCTTCTGCGTTTGCAGCGGCAAATTGCTTCATGTCTACGGAGCTTGTTATGCTGAGGCCGACTCTGCTAGAGTGTGTTTGTCCGTAGAGAGTGACGACGGGTATGCCCATCCACATCGATTCGATTGTGATGGTTGTTCCGTTATACGGATATGTGTCCAGGCCGATGTCTACTTTGCTGTAAAGTTCCAAATGTTCGCCGAGTGGTTTTCGGCTGTGCAATTCTATTCGCCCTGGGTCTACGCCCCTGGATTCGAATTCGTTTCGATAGTATTTTTTTATCGACTTGTCGCTGCCGCCGTGGAACTTTAGCAGCAGGTGTGAGTTTTCGTTGCGTTTTAATATAAGTGCCCATAGATCGAGTATGTGAGGTGTTATCTTTCGGCAGTCGTTGAACGATCCGAAAGTGATGTAACCGTTCTTGACGAACGCCGGCTCTGCGACCTTGATCGTAAATTCCGACGGTCGATAGCACAGAAACTGTTTATCGAGCCTAACGAGTTGTTCGGTATAGAAAGCTTCCGACCCTTCGGGGTTTGACGCGCGATCTGTTATGCGATAATCGACAGTGGTTAGTCCGGTTGTGTTTGGATAGCCCAGATATGTTGCCTGTATCGGTGCAGGTTTTTTTGCCAGGACAAGCAGGCTGTTGCCGTCGGTATGGCCCGCGAGATCGACGAGTATGTCTATTTTGTCCTGTTCTATCGTCTGTGCGACTTTGTCGGTACTCTGAGCGAATATGTTCCGGTAGCGATCGAATTTATTTTTTAGTCTTTTTGTGAACATGTCAGGGTTGCGGACATTGCCGTAACCGAAGACTTCAAACTTTTCGCGGTTGCAGGCGTCGAGCAACGGCTCGAAAAAATATGCCACCGAATGGATGGCAAAATTCGGCGATATATACCCGATTCTGAGCTTACGGCCAGGGTCTGTTGTGTTAGGATATTTTTTTTCGGCGAAGTTCTTGTCGCAATGCAAAAGTCCGAATTTTTTGTGTTCGTCGAATATCATTTGTCTGTCGGGGTTTGACTGGTAGTGCAGGTAAAGCAAATATCTAGATCGAGCAGAGACGCTGTCGGGCGTTTTCTCGACGGCCTGTCTTAGTATTTCGATTCCTTGCTCTTTTTTGCCGGCATAGAAAAGAAACATTCCGAGATTGCACATCAGTTCGGTGTTTTCAGGGTTTGCGTCGAGAGCCCTTTGCTGATATTGGATGGCTTTGGTTATTCGTCCGTTGACCATTTCCATGTGTGCAAGCTCATTGAAGATCAGATCCTTATGCTCACTGTCTGCGATGCTTTCGTAGCAGTTTCTCGCTTTGCTAAAAAGACCGATTCTGCTAAGTACTGTCGCGAGAACATATATGCAGTTTACTCTCGAGGCGTCGGTTTCCTTTATCTTCAGAATATTTTCAATATTTTCGTCGGTTATCAGCGATCTCGCCTTATCCGCATTTCCCCGGTTGATCGCATCGTTTGCCTTAGCGAGGAAGTCCGGCAACTCATCATATACTACTGCGAATTGCAGCCTTTGTGATTTTGATTCGAGTTGACTTGAAGCTGGTTTTGTCATAATTCTAACATTACTCACTAATCAAGTTAATACCGGAGGTGGGACTTGAAAGCACTTCTTAAGTACATAAGTCCTTCTAATTACACTCCTTACGAATTGCTAGCCTGCGTTATCATCTAATTTTACTATCTAAGCAGACTAGCGTTATAAAATGTCATTATATCGACTCGAAAAGGCAAATCCAGTAATTTATAGCTGATGAATTAGGTGGCATTTAATGAATGGACTATAATTTTATAATAATGTAGTAAATAATATTGCAAAGTACTCATTAAGTGGTAAAATGCTTAGACTAAATATTGTCTAATTTAAGGAGAAGAATATGAAGAGAGTTACAGTTTTGTGCTTACTGTTAGTGGTGGTTTTTAGCGGAAATGTTAATGCTGCAAAATTTAAAATCGGAATTTCAGATATTGAATTCAAAGCAGAAATGAATGAGAGCGATAAAGATAGACACTCATATGGTCGTCGCAAACCTGCTGAAAGCACTCAAGCTTTTATTGACATGCTTACAACGGCTATTGCTAAGACAAGTAAGTTTGACCTTGTTGAACGAAAAAGGATGGCAGAAATCCTAAAAGAACAAGCGATGGGTGACAGCGGAGTAATTGACGAAGAAAGCGCTCAAACAATGGGAAAAATCAAGGGAGTTGATTATATTATTTTGGGAGCTATTACAGAATATGGTTTAGAAGCAAAGAGTACGGGTTTTGGAAATTTTGCTGTTGGCAAAGCAACTGCAAATATTGCGGTGGATGTAAGAATTGTCAGTGCTAAAACAGGTTCTATAGTGATTGCAGATACAGTAAGAGAAAGCAAAAAAGCAGCTTCGTCCATAAAAGCTGAAGGGTTTAGTCAAGATGAAGCTAATGGGAAAATTCTATCAGATGTTATGAGGCAATCTGCAAATTCAATTGCTAATTTAATTGTTGAAACAATATATCCGATTAAAGTTGTTGCGATTACCAAAAGCGGTATAATTATGCTTAATTATGGAAAAGGATTTTTGGAGAAAGGACAGCATTTAGAGGTATTTTCACAAGGTGAAGGTTTTGTTGATCCTGACACAGGCGAAATGTTGGGTAATGAAGAAGAATTAGTTGGTGAGATTGTTATTTCTGACACTCAGGCAAAATTTTCAAAAGCTACACTTGTTACAAAAACAGCAGATTTTGAAAAAGGCATGATTTGTCGAAAGTCAGCAGCTTCCGTCGCCAAAACGAAAGAAAAAGATGAGAAAAAGAAAGGTCTATTCGGTGTTTTCTAGAGAATATGACATCGACGAAATACAATATTATATAGAAGAGCAGATGAATATTTCGTCTGCTCTTCTTTTTTTTGCAAGAAATAGGTTGTGTTTGTCAGAAATCATAATTATTAGTGAAGGTATGACATCTTATAAACAAAAAAAGAATAACGGGATTTAATGCAGTCTTATATGACTATTGTATTTCACATATCAGCAAAACGTACACGTGGGGAGAAGTTGGGGGGCTTGCTTGAATATGGTTACTCGTTATTTAAGACTAAGTTATCTAACAAGTGTCATTATCTCTTGGATGCAGAGGACTGTCAACAATTATCTAATAAACTATCTAATGTGCTGTGGTATGGTCAGAAATGCACTACCGGAGGTGGGACTTGAACCCACACGATCTTGCGATCACGGGATTTTGAATCCCGCGCGTCTGCCAATTCCGCCACTCCGGCTAAATGTGAACCGCTAAAATATACTATTCCCCTCGTTTCGTCAAGGCTAAAGTGGCTATTAAATCAATAATCGATAAACACGATGTTTTCGGGCGTTGCGACGACATCCCTTCGCTTGTCTCCGAGAATTTTACGTATTTCGGTGGAATGTTTTCCTGCCAGTGCCAGCAATTCTTCGCTGGAGAAATTGCTAACGGCCTTTGCCCTGTCATTTAGATTTACGATGGCCCCAGAAGTGAAGATGCCCTCTACTGAGACGATCCCGCTTGGCAGGAGGCTTTTTCTTTTTTCGATGGCCTTGATCGCTCCTTCATCGATATTGACGGTTCCGACGGGAACACTGTTAAGTATCCACCTCTTTCGGTTTCCCAGACGTCGTTTGGGCATAAAGACTGTTCCGATCTCCCTGCCTGCAACGATTCGCGTTATAACATTTTTTTCTCTGCCGTCAGCAAGAACGATCCTGCACCCGGCGTTTGCGGCGATCTTTGCAGCTTCGATCTTTGTTTTCATTCCGCCGGTGCCTCGGATGCTTCCTCGCGGGCCGGCTGATCTGGTTATCGCATCGGTGATCTCGAATACAGCCTTGATGGGTTTTGCGTTTTTGTGTTTCTTCGGATCTTTATCGTATAGGCTGTCTATGTCGCTTAGCATTATCAGGAGGTCTGCGTCTATTTTACTGGCGACAAGTGCGCTTAGGTTGTCGTTATCGCCGAATGCCGAGCCGATCTCGTCGGTCGATACGCTGTCGTTTTCATTAAGTATTGGTACGACGCCGAGCTTTAACAGCGTTTCGACGGAGTTTCGCAGGTTAAGGTATGTCTTTCTGTGGTTAAGTACCTCGGCGGTGAGGAGTACCTGTGCTGTGGTAACGTCATAACGCAGGAATGCCTTGCGGTATTCCTGCATGAGCAGCGGCTGTCCGATAGCAGCACACGCCTGTCGCATTTTCATATTGCCAAGCGAACCTATGGACGGATCGAGCTGACTTGCGCCCATTCCGATCGCACCGGAGCTTACGATGAGAACCTGTCTGCCGGTTTCTAAAAGGACGGAGATCTGTTTGGCCACTTGGCGAACATACGAACTGTCAACCTGACCATCTTGCGTTAGCGTGTTGGTGCCGATCTTTATTACTATTCGTTTTGATTTGTCAAAATTTCGCATTAGATTTTAAATGTTTTATCAATTTTTTTATGTGTGTATTTTTTTCCGTTTTCCGAAAAGTCGGCGACGATGTGTCCGCTGCCTTTCATCTTCCATTTGTATATCAAAAGCCCTTCCATTCCGACCGGGCCTCTTGCGTGTATCTTGTTGGTGCTTATGCCGACTTCTGCGCCGAGGCCGAATCGGAACCCGTCGCTGAACCGCGTGCTGCAGTTAAAGAAGACATCGGCGGAGTCGACGAGATCCATGAATTTTTCGGCGCTGTCGGTATTTTTTGTTACGATCGTATCGGTATGCCCCGATCCGTATTTATTAATATGGTCTATCGCGGCGTCGAGATCATCTACGATCTTTATCGACACGATCATATCGAGGTATTCAGTTTTCCAGTCCTCTTCTGTCGCTGCTTTAACGTCGATGACTTTCGCGGTGTCTTGGCATCCTCGCACTTCGACCTGTTTTTCGTCGAAGGTTTTTTTTATCATTGGCAAAAACTTTTCTGCACTCGCTTTATCTACCAGCAAAGTCTCCATGGCGTTGCAAACCGCACAATACTGGCACTTTGAATCGACTGCGATGTTAACCGCCATATCCAGATCGGCGTTGCTGTCTACATACACGTGGCATATTCCGTCGGCGTGGCCCATCACGGGTATGGTAGTGTTGGTCATGATGTGCTGTACGAACTCGTTGCTGCCTCGGGGTATTATAAGGTCGATAGATTTGTGCAGATTCAGCATTTCTGCGACGTCGTCTCGTGTCTCCATCAGCCCGAGCCAGCCGGGTGCGATACCGGCTGTTTCACTTGCCGCCGCGATCACCTCTGCGAGCGTCTTGTTCGTATTGGCAGCTTCGGAGCCGCCTTTTAGCAGGGTAGCGTTGCCGCTTTTAAGGCATAGTGTTGATATTTGTACGAGTGCATCGGGACGGCTCTCGAAGATAACGCCGATAACGCCGATGGGGCAACTAACCTTGTAAAGTTCCAGCCCTTCGTTAAGCTCCAGTGCCGAGGTCGTTTTTCCGACGGGGTCGTCGATCTTAATAAGGCTTTCGATGCCGTCGCAGACACCGTTTATTTTTGACTCGTCGAACTTAAGGCGTTTTAGAAGCGGGGCGGCGAGGTTATCCTTTTCGGCGTTGGCAAGGTCCTCTTTGTTGGCGGCGATTATCTTTGCACTGTTATCTTTGAGTGCCTTAGCTATCGCAGACAGCGCAGCGTTCTTAAGCTGGCTGCTCGTTCCCGCCAGCATGATAGACGCCTGTTTCGCTTTTGCCGCTATTTCCTGAATGTTCATTAAGTAACTCCGGTGATATTGTTAAAACTTTTTGCGTTATTGCTTTTCATTTTTTTTGATAGCTTCCAGTTGAATGACTGCTTCTTTATCATGGGGACGGTCCAACGCCTTTTTTGCTTCAATTAGAGCATCTATTGTAAGGACATCCAACAGTTGTCCTTCGACTTCGATTTTTTGGCTGACTTTAACAACCTCACAAAAGTCGCCGATTCCTTTTACACTTCCTATACAGTCGAGTTGCCCAAGATCGGTATCCAGATAGAGATTCTTGTAATCGCCGCAGTTATCTTCTGCAAGTTCCAGTTTTATCTTCTGTGGCGTCATTCTGTGTACTGGCGAGATATGCGATAAAGCGTTCTGAAGCCTGAGCAGATTGTCAACACTGAATTCACAACAGATATCGACATCCTGCGTTACGAAAGTACAGCCGTGCACGATCCCTGCAAACCCGCCTATTATCACGAATTTGACATTTGCTGTATTCAATTGAAGTAGCAGGTTTAAGAAATCGTTAGTCATAGTTTTTTCGCATTACGAAGTTTATTGTACATATCCAGTGCGATCCGATGCCTTCTGATACGTTCACTGACGCTGCGTTTGAGATTATCTTTGAGCATTTGAATATCTACACCATGTTCTCTGGCGTTTGATAAAGCATCAACTTCAGATTTTTTCTTGTCCATATTGGTATTCGCTTCAAAGATAATCCTACAGGGTGCTAATTATTGTAGATAATATTAAATCAACTTGCCCAATTAATCAAGATTTGTCTGATTATCTCAGTTTTAGAGGTCGAGAGCCAAATACTTCGCGGTTTTTGTTTGACAATGTTGCTGCTTTTCTGTATTTTATTCTGCTTATCGCGGGTGTAGCTTAGTGGTAAAGCTTCAGCCTTCCAAGCTGATCATGCGGGTTCGATTCCCGCCACCCGCTTTTTTGCTGCGTGGCACAAAATCCTCAATTCTGACCTTAAATCGGGCATTTTTAATTGGTTACACTCTTCCGCATACAAGGCCCTGTGTGTCTACAAATCAGCACAAAGCGCATATTGTCGCATAATAATGCAGGGTATTGCGGCACGCGCGCTATGTGAGCGCTATGCGCCTTTTGCGGAATTATTCTATGACTAGGGATAATTAAGCAAATCACAAGTGGGGTTTTAACAGCGATGGGTTATCGGATATATAATCCGATGCTATTGAACGCACGTTACAACCCTCAGATGCCTTTTGAGGCACTACGGCCAAAACATCATTGGCTGTCTGCTGGTTCGGTAGCTCCCTGATAAACCGATTCCATATTTTCAATTTGCCCTTTAATCGCGTCACTTTCGGCTTTGTGCTGGCCGGTGTTATTGATAAAATCACTGAGCGCTTGTTCATGGTTCGACAGAAGTTCGAGATCTTTGATATCACTGGCAACCTGTGGCGTGAGAAAAACCAACAATTCAGTCTTTGACTTGTCAACGATCGTCCTCTTGAACAAACCGCCTAATATCGGCAAATCGCCCAGCAGAGGAACCTTTTCTACACTTTCAACTTCTGTGTCCTGCATCAGCCCACCGATGACGATAGTACTGCCGTGCGGTACGGCAATGCGCGATTCAGCGGTACGGGAATTAAAGACCGTAGCGTCAAAATCCTGCGAAATAGTAACCGTCTCAGCGGCAGCGGTGGTGATCTCGGGCTTGACATCCATAATTACCAGGCCGTCGGCGTTAATGCTAGGGGTCACTTCCAGCGTAATGCCGATCGTCCTGTATTCGACGGTATTGACGACGCTGTCATTATCAGTGCGAGTCGAGTCGGTAATGAAAGGATATTCCTGCCCGACATTGATCGTCGCGGTTTGGTTATTGCTGGTCAGAATGTACGGACGTGAGAGGATATTAAGATCGCCCACTTCCTGCAACGCTCGCAGCGTAACCGACAAATCGCCCGATATAACATCTGACACAAAACCTTCGGTGGGAACAGGCGAATAACTGAACGAGTTAGTAACGGAATCACCGTCTGACCGCATATTGAGAAGGGACCATTCGAAACCGATATCTGACGCATCGGTTGTGGTCAGTTCCGCTAATAACACCTTGATCAGCACCTGCGGAATAGGAATATCCAGCTTCTCAATAATGCCCTGAATCTTCTTATAGTTCTTCGACGAGGTCATGATGATCAATGAATTGGTGTCCTCGTCGGCTTCGATATAGACCTCATCTGTGACGCTGTTGCTGTTAGTATTACGGTTGTTAGTTCTGCCGCGATTCGTCGTACCGCCGCGACCGCCCGTATTACGGGTGTTCTGCTGATTGATATTCTCTAATTCCTGGAACAGGTTATTTAGTTTATCCTTGATGTTCTCGGCCCGGGCATATTTCAGCTTATACAGAAACAAATCATGATCCTCATTTGGATTGGAGTCCAACTCTTTGACAACCTGCTCAATTATAACCAGCACATCAGTTGGTCCGCTAACAACGACGGCATTGGTTCGGTCATCGGCGGCGGCAACGACGGGCACATTTTGTGCAGCGCCTGAGCCTGTTTCCTGCTGTTTCCTTTCTCTTCCTCGGTCTCCACGTTCGCGTCCACTCATCATTCGCATGAAGGGATTTTGGCTTTGACTTCCTCCACTTGATGAAGTGGTTTGCTGCTTAAAGACCTCGTTAATCAATTCTGCAGTGCTGTCGGCGTCGGCATACTCAAGCAAAAAGACTTTCACGTCAGCTACGGTTGACATCTGGGTATCTACCGACTTGACGATTTTGATCAGGCGTTTAATATTTGCCGCAGTATCAGTGACGATCAGGCTGTTGCTCGCTTCATTTGATGAAAGGACCGCGTATTCGGACAACAGCGGCGTAATATCTTCCTTAAGCCGGATGGCGTCTGCATAGCGGATTGGGATTATGCATGTAATTATGTTATCACCTTCGACGATATCATCGGGACTTTTAGCGGTGATCACCGGAACGTTGGAGGACTTAGCGGCAGTGAGACTGACTATCTTCAGTACCCTGCCTGTACGTATCGCCGTGTATCCCTCCTTTTTCAGAACCGAACCGATCAGCGCGATCACCTCGTCAATATTCAAAGGCTTTTTGCTGACCAGGTTAACCCGGCCGCTAACAAGGGTGTCAGAAATAATAACCATGCCTGCTTCCCTGGACAGATAGTCCAGTACATCCGAAACCAGGGCATCCTTGAAATTGAGAACAAGCTTTACATCATTGACATTGAAGTTTTCAGGCCAGTCAGGGTCGACCATCTCTTTGTCGTCATCTTCCGGATCAAGGGCATTAGATTCTGAAACAGATAACCGGTTCGGATCAACCGACGGTAATGCTTCCGCACTTTCCAGAAGCTGATCGCCAGCAACAGAGGCCTCCTCTGCTCGCAGAGTTACAGCAGAGCTTAATAAGATCAAACCGGCAACAAATATAAAAACTACGGATTCTTTTTTTAACATCATATTATTCCTTTTCTTTGGGCCTTACGTTCCCAATTCGCTTTTTCTTCTTTCCATCAATTTCTTTAACAAATCATCTTCATCTGCCGATGATGCCTCATCGGTTTTTTCCTCTTTTGGCGAAGCGTCAGTGCTGTCAGCCTCTGCGACGTCTACCATCAGCGTTGAGCTGGTGGTTCCGAATTCCTCCCCGACCCTGACTTTCAGCGTTTTACCGTCTTTTTCAAACATGACATGATCTATTTGAATATCTTTGATCTGTCCGCCCAGAATCTCTGTTCCGATACCAGCGGTCTGCGTTTGGCTGGAAATTTGTTCTTCAACAAACGCGAACTTATGTGAACGTCCAGCCTCAGCGGCAATTCCCCTGAGCACATAAATTGACAGCACCGTAGTCGTCTTCTGTTTCGTGCCTTGTGATTGCTTCTGACTCGGAGGGAGGCGATCCTTTGAAAATATATTTTGTTTGTAGATCACTTTGTACTTGTCATAGGTGTTTTTAGTCATCGCCTTATCATTAGCGGCAAAAGAGACACATACGGTAAGCATCGTCAAAACTGCAATTAATTTAGCCAATCTCATTCTAAGATTCCCTTACTTTAACGAGTTATTCTTTCACGTACACGGTTGACAGTTCGATCTGGATAGTCATCGCTTTCGCCATTTCATTTTTGGAACCCAACTGGTGCGATTTGATCTTAAGCGGGATGGCTGCGGTTTCCAGATCCCATAAAAATTCCGTCACAGATCGCATTGACCCGGTACCGGAGAGAACAAAATCAATTTCGCCAAGTTCGCTTTCAGTAATAAGTCGATCTGGCTGAACCGAACCTAACTGGAGTCCCGATCGCTGAGAAGATTCCTCAAGATAGCGATAGACCATCGCTTCTGCTTTTTGCACATCGCTGCTGAGCCCTGCTTGCTGCATTTGGGCCCATCGCTTTTGCATCTGTTTTTTTCGTTTCAGCGTTGTTAGTGACCGATCTACCTGCGTGTGCAACGTCTGGTGCATCTGATCTGTTTCCGAGCGCATATCCAAAATCGGTTCCAGTACATAGGTGTTGAATATTAAGAACATAACTGACGCAACAGTCAGATACATAATTTTTTGTTCTCGACGTGTCAGCGCCATCTTATTGTTCCCTTCGACAGTTGAAGTTGATCGCAAAGGTCATCACTTCTGTGTTTTTTCCCATTTTGCGAATATAGAGCAGTTTGATATCCTTAAACAACGGGTTTGCTTTCAGTTTATCAACTACATCCAGAATGGCATCCTCATTGCTCGCCCTTCCGGCGATGACCTGATTCAGCGAGGCGTCCACTGCCAGAGAAGTCAGCCAGATATCACTGGTTTCAGGGAATGCCATTGTCAATTCTCGAAGATTATCAAGGTGCATTGGCTCTCGGTCAAACCACTGTCTGGCATGGGCGACACGTACGGCCATTTTTTCAGCGTCCAACACACTGGTACTCATAGAGTCCAAACTTTGCTGGTATCGGGCAATCTCTGTCAGGTCTACGTACCAACTGTAGAAGTATAGACCCAGCAGCAAAAAGAGCATCATAATGCCAATTGCGATCCGCGACCACCAGTGTTTTGGTATTGTGATATTTTTTGTCTGGTGGTGTCCGTTGAGAAAATTGACCCTGGCAGGCTCACCTGAAATCACCCTGCCAGCGAGATGCGAAGCCAGATCACAGAGATAGCCGCAAGAGACTGCCTCTGGAGGGGGCTTTATGTCCTCAACCCTAAGACCGTCGATCTCCTCGCACAGATGCTTACCAACTTCGTCGGTGTCACTGTCCGTTGTCCAAAGCGTATAATTGATCCGGCTGTCTTTTGTCGAAAGCAGCCATAATGTCCGATCTATCTGACGGCAAACATCAGCTGCCTGCTCGGCATCGAACGAGTCTTTGGCCTTTTTAGAAATATTGACAATGGTCTTTAGGCTTCGATCCTGAAAGATGAACACTTCCAATGATCCGGGGTAGTTGACAATATTGCAGTCTATCCCGGGTCTTGCCTCCAGGTCCAGCCCCATTGAACTACCGGTTATGGATAGTGGAGTTATTTTAAATGCAGCAAGGAACTCTTTTGTAGCCTCAACAGTCTTTTTAAGAGTCATCATCGTCAAAATCGTCTCATCGTTTTTGCAATGGCTATCCCAACAGTCAAATACGATATCCGAAAAATCTACATTGAGTTCGCGTTCCAGTTGGATCTTTATCGTTTGCTGTCGAGTATCGGCATCCTCTATCGGAGGTATCTTCAATGACGTCGATACGATCTGTTTGGCTGAGATTCCAATAACAGCTCTTTTTGACTTGAATCCATTTTCCTTTAAAAAATCGCCGAACTTTGCCTGTTGTGAAGCGATGTTTTCTATCGTCACCCCATCTGGCATGGTAAATTCCGCACAGCAGCGAACCTGACATGAATTACCGACGCTTTTGACTTCGGAAACGGCAATTGTCTGCCCATAAAAAACAATGCCTAAACTGTTTCTAATTTGTTTCATTAATATTAGGTTCCAATTTGTAAATTATATCTCTTGTCCATTTCGTAATGTATCGAGTATCTGCCGATCCAACGGCCAGCCTGAATGATGCAGCGACTGTTTATAAATTATTCGCGGCGTTTCTTTCACTACATCTACGACAATAAAATATCTGGCATACGCCCTGCCATCATTGCTAACAGCGACAATATCTGCTGAATATTGAGACGATTTAACAGTAATGTACCTTCCAATTCCTCGCCCCTTTCCTGCATCCAACACTTCGGTTACCCATAGAATACTGTCCAGGTCATCGCCCAATTCGTCGCGTTTTTTGATCAATGCGTCAACATCGCTCTGTTCGAGTCCGGGAAGACACAACAACACCTCTTTCGGTGCGGTGTTTACGTTAATTCTTCCGGCGATCGTCTGTTCGCTTCCATCGGTTGTCAGGCGACCAATGATCTTATTAAAGTCCTGATATTCCATACCGCTGATAAAATAGACATCAATGAGGCTCATATTCGCGCCAGCCATACCGCC
>JAGLHQ010000214.1 GCA_023143375.1 Planctomycetota bacterium | reverse complement strand
TCTTCACCGTAGAGCAACTGCAAATCACCGCCTTTTATCAGCAAAACCTCTTCTATCGTTTCCAGGGGCGCATTTTTGCATTGGTAAGGATCGGGCAAAAGCAGATAATATTCACCCTCAGCTCCGCCGGCAGAGACGTCCTGATCTTCATCTTGCCAGTCAATGATCGAATTTGCCAATTCAGCGGTCATGTTCGGCAATTTCAACAGCATCTCTAACAGTTCCTGAGGGGAATCCGAATTCAGATTAACTTTGCCTGCCTCGTCAACCAGTCCGAAATCATAATCACGTTTGCCGGATAAATTTGGACGAAGTATCCAGAAATAGCCGTCACCGACCTGCACTGCTTCATACGGATCATCGCTGTAACTGATCGAATCTTCGTCTTCGTTTAATTTGGCAAATACATATTGGATCGCTCCGTTTGCTACTGCTTCTGCTTTTACTTGCGAAACATGATTTGTCGCAGCGACTGCTTCGACGCGAATACTGTGCGAGAGAACGAGGATCAGGCTAGCTAAGATCAGTACGATCCAGATCACAACGATCAGCACACTTCCGTGAAGCTTTCGTTTTATGGTATTCGATTTTTTTGTTTGATCATTCATAGTTTCATCGACCTATCCGGGCCCTCCGGATGCCTGCTGCATTGCGTCGTTGGCCCCAACGTCCTGGTTACCAAACGGCAGCAAAAAAATTCGGCTAAAATATCGATACGGATCGTCGTTTTGAGAGTAGCGACTTCGGTTTTCATCCAGGATAGAGATCGTGACCTTGACACCCCACGGCAAAGAGTTGTCTTGTTCGCTTGAATCCCAGGTGTCCAGCCACGATGAGCCGTCAAAATATTGGATGTCAAATCCGGTAATGTTTCGGCCTATTACCTCTTCGTCCGGGTCGATCGCTGTCGGCGTTAATATATTTTTCTCCGTAAAGCGTTTGAGAACTACTTGGTCTCGTTCGTAATCGGTACCGATGCCATATTCAACATTGATCACATTTGAAGCGATCTCGCCTTCTTTGGGCTGATAGGCTGTGCTGTAAAAGCTTAGCGTATCGGCATCCTGCATGTCACCGAAGGGCACATTTTCGCCCACGAATGCTCCCGCCAGTATCCCATCCGGATTCATAGCTGAGGTTAGATCTTTTCGGATAAACTCGAAGATCGGCTTAACTGACCTGTACGGTTCCAACGATGCATCAATGCTTTCTTTTGTTTTAAAGCCGATGCGCATGCTGGAATACAGCGCAACAGCTATCACATTCATCAGCGCAATCGCGATGATCAATTCCAGCAGGGTAAACCCTGCGGCAAAATAAGTTTTCGTCCGTTTAATCTGCATTATAAACCAATGTTGACAGCCGAATCTCTCTCTGACGGTTTCGCTGCTGCCAATACACAAAAATATCCACCTGCTTAACACTCGCACCGGTCCAGTCGGAAACATCCAGAACCCACTGGTAGTCTTCGTATTCGTTCTCAAACTGATCCGACTGAGAACTATTGTCCTGCCATGATCCTTCCAGCAACACCTCAGCCAGTTTGTTCTCAGCCAAATCGACCGCTTCGTATCTATGCTCGCTGTCAGAGGCTAAAATACTAACGATCGAAATCCCTTTCATAACCGCCGGCAGCACCAGGCCGATCAACAAAAGTGCTGCAAGTATCTCGATCAGAGTAAAGCCCTTAGCTTCAATCCTTTTTTTCTTCTTTGTAACGGTTTTTGCCATCGATAATTTCAACAATTTCATAATTTTCCGCAGGGCTGTAACAAACAACTTCCTGAATATTCTCCTGATTGTCCTGAAGTCTCACCGAGGCTTCTTTCGAATAGCCCTCGGGATCAAACTCAAAATAATAAATACCGTTATCATAAGAAACATTGTCAAACGAAATATCGATCTCCGTGGGAATAGAATACAAGTTCCCAAAATTATTGCTCAGCCGTTCGTATTGACTTTCACGAAGATACGAAATCCAATATAGACGCTTGTTCGCATCAAAATTAACGCGGTAATAACGACCCTCGAACACAGACTGCACCTTTGCGTAACGTGTCATCGCCAGAATATGTTCGGTCATATCATTAAGCTGACGCGAGGAAAAAAAACCTCGCAACGACGGCGCCGCCATTGCCAGCACCGTGCAGAGAATGATCATGACCAAGATCAGTTCCAGCAGCGTAAATGCTTTTGCCCCAATAGAATGTTTCCGGTAATTCGTCATTTTGATCGACCATATTGATCTTCGGTCCAGTTTTTAATATCGTCTTCGTTCCCATTAACACCGTCGCTGCCATGCGAACTTAGATCATATCCGTACTCATTATACTGGCCCGGCTGCCTGTACGTATACTCGGTGCCCCAGGGATCTTTGGGAACGCCGCGTTTTAGATATGGGCCTCTCCAATCGTCCTGAACATTGGCAGGTGGTCGGATCAATGCACCGATACCTTCAGAGTTAGTAGGATAGCGGCTTGTATCGATCTCAAAAGAATCCAGGGCAACCTCAAGGTTCGCGATATCTGTTTTAGCCGCTGTTTCTTTGGCCTGCTGACTTCGCTTTGTAAATTTCGGAACGACCACCGCACCAAGGACCGCCAGGATCACCAATACCAGCAACAATTCTATCAGCGTAAAACCTTTTTCATTTCTACATTTTTTCATTCTATACAGCTCCCAGACAATTGTTTTATTAATGAATCAGTTCCTGTAAATTAAAGATCGGCAGCAGCATGCCAATGACGATCGTACCGACAAAGGCCGCCATGAAAAACAGCATCGCAGGTTCGGCAAACGATACGGCTGTTTTGAGATTTCTGTCCAGTTCCTTTTCGTTGACTTCTGCAAGCCGAGAAAGCTCTTGTCCCAGCCGCGAACTTTCTTCTGCGATCGAGATCATTTCAATATTTGATCCCGAAAACAGTTGCGGGCATTGACGAAGGCTTTGGGCAAGAGGTGTCCCTTTGCGTACTCTCTCGATAGCGTCGTCCAATGCGTTGGAAAGAGTTTTGTTGCCGATAGCTTCCTTAGCGACGTGAAGTGCTGACAGCAAGGGAACACCGGCATTGAGCAGCGTACCGAGCATACGTCCAAATCTAACAAATGCGAATCGAGCTATCAGGGACCCGAGGATAGGCATTTTTAGCAAAACTCGTTCGAATGTCGCTTTGCCTTCAGGACGCTTTAGGTAACTTTTTGCGATCAATATCATCAGAACGATCACACCTGCAATAAAGAACCAGTATTTCATTACAAATACACTGGTGGCAACAATGCCCCGCGTCAGTGGAGGTAAAGTGCCTCCGAATTCGGCAAAGATCGAGGAAAACCGTGGAATAAAATATATCAGCAAAAATAGTAAGATCATGATCGCGAGGATCGTTAATATCAGCGGATAGATCAATGCCGCCTGTACGCGGCTCCTTAGGTCCTGCTCACGGCTGCGGAAATCGGCGATCTGCCCCAATACCAGTTCCAGAAAACCACCTGTTTCGCCAGCTTGGACCATCGCAATGTAGATCGTGGAAAAACATCTTGGCCACTGCCGAAATGCATCAGCCAGGCTGGTTCCATTGGCTACATTATCATGGACATCGCTCCAGAGTTTTTTCGCAGCCGGTTTTGATGTTTCTCTGCCTATGATCTTCAGCGCCCTGCTCAGTGACAACCCGGACGCTAAAAGATTTCCAAGTTCGCGTGTATATTTTTCGATGTCATTGCGAGTAATGCGCCCCGAAAAACGCGACGCGCGTTTCTCTGCCGTCACATCGTTTTCGCTTACCTCCGAAGGGCTAAGGCCTTGAGAAAATAATGAGTCGATCGCCGCATCCCTCGATGAGGCAACCATCGTATTTGAGAAGGAATTGCCTTTCTCATCAGTCGCTTTGTATTTAAATACCGGCACGATCTCTCTCCTCAAACTTCATAGCCGCTAAAGTCTTCTTTAGTCACACGGAAGACTTCTTCAATCGTTGTTTGCCCGGAATGCAAATACCGTATTGCATCCTGTCTAAGATTCTGCATGCCTTCACGAGCAGCTTCCTGTCTGATCTTACGGGAATCGGCATTTTGAAGCAGTAGTTCGCGAGTTTTTTCCGTAACTACCATTTGCTCGAAAATCCCCACCCGTCCAACATAACCTGTATCCCGGCAGGCCTTGCATCCCCTTCCATGATACAGAACCTCTGGGACAATATCTCCATAGCGTTTCCGTAACGAAACCATTTCATTCTCGGCGAGAGGTTCTTTGCATTCGGTGCAGATCAGCCGAATGAGCCGCTGGGCAATAACCGCCTCCAGCGACGAAGCTACCAGGTACGGTTCGATCCCCATATCCACCAAACGTGTAAGCGCTCCCGGTGCATCGTTCGTGTGAAGCGTTGAAAAAACAAGGTGCCCGGTCAGCGATGCCTGTACGGCGATCTCGGCTGTTTCACGGTCACGAATTTCACCGACAAGAACCACATCAGGGTCATGGCGTAAGATTGACCTCAAGCCTCGCGCGAACGTCATTCCCGTTTTATTGGAAACCTGAATTTGATTAACACCACGAAGTTGGTACTCGATAGGATCTTCGATCGTAACGATCTTACTTGCAACGTCATTGATGCACGACAGTGCGGCGTACAGCGTTGTCGTTTTACCGCTGCCCGTCGGTCCGGTTACGAGAATGATACCGTGCGGACGCTTGATGATCTCTGAGAAAATGCGAAGATCGTGCGGACCCATGCCTATTTTTTCCAGTCCAAACAAAATCGACGAACAATCCAACAACCTTAAAACAACTGCTTCGCCGTGAAGCATCGGAATGATCGAAACACGGATATCCACTTCTTTACCGGACAGAATCACCTTGATACGTCCGTCCTGCGGGACACGCTTTTCTGCGATATCAAGATGACTGAGAATTTTGATTCGCGAAACAATTGCCGC
>JAGLHQ010000213.1 GCA_023143375.1 Planctomycetota bacterium | reverse complement strand
CAGGAGTGCTCTGTAGAAAAGCTCTGACTTTTTATATTTAATACTTGCGCTATCGTCTTTACTTGTGTATAGAATTGTACATGAGTAAGACATCTAAATCACCTAAAAAAATTATGATTACGGCATTTAAGACAGCACGATCAGTTCTGCCCGATTACTGGCACAAGTTCAGTCCGCAGAAATTCACCCTGCCGCAACTGTTTGCCTGCCTGGTACTTCGGGTCGTACTTAAAACCGATTATCGCGGCGTTGCGGTATTCCTTGATGACTGCCCTGATCTTTGCAAGGCAGTCGGTTTAAAGAACGTGCCGCACTTTACAACTTTGCACAAAGCATCGCAACGTCTGCTGCGTCATAAGGTCGCTGATAAACTGCTGGTCAGCACCATCAAAAGGCTTGTCAAAGACAAAGACGCTATCGATCTTGCCGCCATAGATTCGACGGGTCTTGACTCAAGCCATGTCAGCAGATACTTTGTTCGCAGAAGACGCTCAAAGCACTTAGAACTATGGGAAGACACCATTTACAGGCGTTTCCCGAAATTAGCGATTGTCTGCGACTGTTCAAATCACGCGATATTATCAGTAATGACAACCCGCGGGCCAAGCGTTGATGTCAACCAATTTTGCAAGCCGCTAAGATCAGCGGCCAAGCGAGTCACGATAGAACACATACTGGCCGATGCCGGTTATGACAGCGAGGCTAATCATCAATATGCAAGAGACATTCATCAAATCAAGACAACAATACCGGCAAGAGCCGGAAGACCGACAAATAAATTGCCGAAAACAAAATGTCGCAGAGAAATGCGAACAGACTTTAATAAGGAAGTTTATGGCCAACGCTGGCAGGTCGAAACCGTCTTCAGCATGATCAAACGAAATTATGGTAGTGCCCTCAGGGCACGAAACTATTGGTCGCAATGCCGCGAAATGATGCTGCTTGCGTTAACCCATAATATCGCTATAATCCAACTTGTCAAAGAGCTTTTCTACAGAGCACTCCTGACCCCTTATTACTTCCCCGAAATGAGGTCGAAAATCTTGACTTTCCGAGATAGGTTTG
>JAGLHQ010000212.1 GCA_023143375.1 Planctomycetota bacterium | reverse complement strand
TTCCGTGATAGACGGTTTCTTTCGGCTGGTGATGCGTGAGAATTCCGGCGCTGCGTTTAGCATAGCAGAGGGGAAGACGGTGATGCTTGTCAGCGTTTCGGTGATAGCTCTTATCGTAGTATTGGGTCTTTTCTTTTTCGGCAGGATTCGCGGCAAGCTGATGAATATCGGGTTGGCGTTATTTACCGCAGGTATCATCGGCAATCTGTACGATCGGGCTTTCAACCATGGTTATGTGCGGGATTTTCTGGATGTTTATTACAAGGAACATCACTGGCCCGCGTTCAATGTGGCTGATAGTATGCTTTGCGTGGCTGTGGGTTTGTTGGTGATCGCTAATATTATGGCTGACATTTCTCAAAGACGAGATGATCGACAAACAGAGGAACTTTAAGCCCTGCAGAGAGGGCGATAGCATCGGAAGGTCGGCTGTCGATGCTGACAGTCTTGCCGTCGAGCGAAATGAACAAGGTTGCAAAAAACGTCCCACTCTCTATGTTATTGATAATCACCTTTTCTATCTCGCCGCCTAAGTGCATGATCACATTTTCCAGAAGGTCGTGCGTCATGGGGCGTGGCAGATCGAGGCCTTTTAATCGTCTGTCAATAGCGATCGCTTCCGGCATACCGATTACGATGGGCAGGTGACGTTTGCCGCCGACCTCTCGCAGGACGATGAACTGCCGGCTGGCAGCTTCGTTGATAATTATTTTTGAAAGCTCAACCCTAACTTCCATAGGTATCCTCTAGAAAACTTTTTTACCGCTGAGGCCGCAAAGGAAGACTCAATGAATTTTATTTAGCCCTTTCAGGGCATAGGTTTAATCATGTTTTTTTCCCAGGGTGGCGTCCTTCGGACTTACCCTGGGCTGGTCCATGCAACCCTTTCAGGGTTACTTATTTCTCACGGACAAACTTCGTTTGTCCGTGAGACCCGTCATTTTAACCCATCGTTTCGTTACCCGTGGATTCCGCATGGGCAAACGAGTTGCCCATCCTACGAAAATAGTTTCGCCTGTAGACGGTTATATTTCTGCGATAAGTTTTTCTATCGCTTGCAATTGCTCGGTAAACTCAGCCAGTTTGTCTTTCGCCTGAGCGACTACTTCGGGTTTTGCCCTTGTAACGAAGTTTTCGTTTCCAAGCTTAGCTTGAACGCCCTTAAGCCCGTTCTCTATTTGCTGTTTTTGTTTTTCAAGGCGTTTCCGTTCTGCTTCGGGGTCGATGACGTCGTGAAGGAACAGTTGTATCTCATCTACGATAGCGGCTGCGGCGTTTGCCGGTTTTTCTGCATTGGGTCTTGCATCGAAAGATTCAAGGTTTGCAAGCACGCATATCAGATCGCTGTTTTCGGTTAGCATTTTATCGCAGCCCTCGGGGCAATCGGCGGAGGCAGCCAGTTTTTTCGATGGCGGGATATTGTACTGGTTGCGTATTTCTCGTATCGAGCGTGTTAGCGTCTGGATCATCGTGATGCTTTCTTCGACGTCCGGATCGATAAAGGCGTCCATACCGTTTGGCCATTGGGCGGTGATAAGGGCATCGGAGCCTGCGGCTTCGATCATATCACCGAGTTTTCTTGACGGTGCTATCTCGTTTAGCTTCTGGAAGATGCCTTCGGTGATAAAGGGCAGGAAAGGATGCAGCAGACGCACTGTCTGGTCGAGTACGAAGGCGAGAACATTCTGGGCGGTCTGGCGTTGCTCGTCGTCCTGCATTCGGGGCTTTGCCCATTCGAGGTACCAGTCGCACAGATCGTTCCAGAAGAAACGGTATATCGCATTTAACGGTTCGTTGAATTTAAACCCGTCCAGAAGCTCGGATACCTCGCCTACGGTGTTGGCCAGGCGTGAAAGTATCCATTTGTCGGAAATAGTCATAAGTTTGTCGTCGAACTTTTCTGCGTCAACGCCTTCTAAGTTCATCATTGCAAACCTTGATGCGTTCCATAGTTTATTGCAGAAGTTTCTTCCGATGTCGAACTTTGGCGAGGTGTTTACGGTTCTGCCGTCGGGAAGTTCCATGGGGGCAACCGGCATACGAACGTCCTGGGTATCGGTTGTCATCGACGCCAGGGTAAAGCGCATCGCGTCTGCGCCGTGGCTGTCTATCGCTACCAGCGGATCGATGCCGTTGCCGAGGCTCTTGGACATTTTTCGGCCTTTGCCGTCCTGTATCATCGCGTGGATATAAACATCCTTAAACGGGATGTCGCCGACGCAGTATTGGCCCATCATGACCATCCGCGAAACCCACAGGGTGATGATCTCGCGTGCGGTACACAGGACATCGCCCGGATAGAACTTGTTCATCTCCGGCGTATCATCCGGCCAGCCCATAGTACTGAAGGGCCATAACGCAGAGCTAAACCACGTATCGAGGACATCGTCGTCACGTGCCCAGCCGTCTGCTTCCAATTGTTTTTCAATTGCTTCATTACCCGGACCAACGCATGCGTAAGTTACAGGTCCTTCGTCAGAGTCCATCGTTTCAAACTTTACATCTCCGTCGTATTTCTCTGCTGTTTGGCAGTTGCCTTGTTTTGACCAGACCGGTATCTGGTGTCCCCACCATAGCTGTCTGCTGATGGGCCAGTCGCGGAGGTTCTCCAGCCATGACTGGTATGTTTTTGCGTATCGTTCGGGGGTGAACTTCAATCGGCCGTCGAGAATCGGTGCAAGTGCCAGCCCTGCTAGTGAGTTGGCTGGGACATCGGTTCCTTCTATGTCACCTTTGCCGAATTTTTCTGCCAGGTGCGGTATCGCTTTTTTGACAGCTATGTACCACTGGTCGGAAAGGTATGGCTCGATCGGTACATGGCTTCTGTAGCTGTGGCCCACTTCGTGGTCATACTCGCGAATATCTTCGAGCAGTTTTTCCTGCCTGAACCATTCGACTATCGCTTCCCGTGCCTCGAACCTGTCCATGCCGAGGAGGTTTTGTGCTTCTTCGGTGTCGCAGTCTTCCCATCCGTGTTTGTCGCTTATGGAGCCATCGGGAGCCATTACGTTTATAATTTCCAGATCGTGTCTTTGTCCGATGGCCCAGTCGTCCGGATCGTGGGCGGGCGTTACCTTTAAAAATCCTGTCGAGAACTTTGCCTTTTCGTCGTCGCTTTCCGGATTGGGCAGTACAACATGCTCGTCGGCGATGATAGGTATCTCTCTGCCTACGATTGGCAGGCGAACCATCTTACCTACCAGAGCTTTCGCTCTGGGGTCTGTTGGGTTCATCGCAATGGCGGTATCTCCCAGCATGGTTTCGGGTCTGGTCGTCGCTACCGTTACATGGCCGGTGCCGTCTGCCAGCGGATACTGCATGTACCAGAAGAAACCGGCTACCGATCTATGCTCTACTTCGTCGTCGGCGAGAACGGTTTGCGTTGCGGGATCCCAGTTTACTAATCGCTTTCCGCGATAGATCAGTCCGTCTTTGAACAGATTAAAGAAGTTGGTCCGAACAGCTTTAGCGCAAACCTCGTCCATTGTGAACCGCGTTCTGTCCCAGTCACAGGAACAGCCCATGCTTTTTAGCTGGCCGAGGATTCGTGACTCAAACTCGTCCTTCCAGTCCTGAACGTGCTGGATGAATTCCTGACGCCCGTTGCCACCTTCTGCTTCTATTTTTCTGTAATCGACAAGTGAGGGTTTTCCTTCGCTGAGAAGGCTTTTGTCGACGATTGTTTGCGTTGCGATGCCTGCGTGGTCGGTTCCGGGCATCCATAGCGTTGCGCGCTGCTGCATTCTCTTGGTCCGGATCATAATGTCCTGAAGCGTATTGTTCAGTGCGTGTCCGAGATGCAGGGCGGCAGTTACGTTTGGCGGCGGGATAACTATCGTATATGCTTTTGCATCCGCCCCGGCGTCTGCGTGAAAATGATTACCCTTCTTCCAGATGGCGATAGCATCTGCTTCGATCTGCTTCGGCTCGTAAACGGTTGAAAGCTGTTCTGACATCTTCAATATCCAATAAATATAATTTAGAGCTACCTATTAAAAAAGGCCCCTCGCCTGCATCGGCTGGGGCCCTATTCTAACAAGTTTTATAGCACCTTGCAAAGGTAACTTTTTGTCTTAGGTTCCAATGCTCATGCTCATCAGGAACTCAGCGTTTGAGGCACACTTGGAGAGGCGGTTTTTGAGCAGCTCGATGGACTCAACCATGTTCATCTCGCTAAGGACCTTACGCAGGCGGTAAACCAGCTCCAGTTCCTTTTTATCAAGCAGCAGCTCTTCCCTTCGTGTTCCGCTCTTGCTGATATCGATGGCAGGGTACGTTCTTCTTTCGACGAGTTTTCTGTCCAGATGAAGCTCCATGTTGCCGGTCGCCTTAAACTCTTCGAAGATAACCTCGTCCATTTTCGAGCCGGTGTCTACCAGGGCTGTTGCGATGATGGTAAGCGATCCGCCGTGCTCGATGTTTCTTGCGGCACCGAAGAAACGCTTCGGCATCTGCATTGCGTTTGCGTCGACACCACCTGTAAGTATCTTACCGGAGTGAGGCATCTCGGTGTTGTATGCTCTTGCAAGCCTTGTGATAGAGTCAAGCAGGATGACGACATCTTCGCCGAACTCGACCATACGTTTTGCTTTTTCGATAACGATCTCTGCGACCTGGCAGTGACGTGATGTAGGCTCGTCAAACGTCGAACTGATGACCTCAACATTATCAGCGGTCTTCCGCTGCATATCGGTTACTTCTTCCGGTCGCTCGTCGATCAGCAGAACCATCATTTTAATACCCGGATAGTTTGTGCTGATAGCGTTTGCGATTTTTTGCAGCAGAACGGTTTTACCCGTTCTCGGGGGAGCTACGATGATCGCTCTTTGTCCCTTTCCGATAGGTGTTGCAATGTCGATTATTCTCATGCTAAGCTCTTCGGGAGCGGTTTCGAGAATAATTCTCTCTTCTGCATGAAGCGGCGTCAGATCGCGGAAAACCACCTTGTCCTGAAGCTTATCAGGCTCCTGATAGTTGATCGCTTCTACGCGAAGCAGTGCGAAATATTTTTCGCTGTCCTTCGGCGGACGGATCTGGCCGGATACGATGTTACCGCTTTTGAGGCCGAACCTTCTGATCTGCGATGGTGAGACATAAACATCGTCAGGCGATGACAGGTAGTTGTAGTTCGGGCTTCTGAGAAATCCAAAACCGTCGGGCAATACTTCAAGAACACCTTCGCCGTACATAAGGCCGTTCTGTCGGATACGCTCTTTAAGGATGCGGAAGATAAGCTCCTGCTTGTTGAGCCCCATATATTCCTTGAGTCCTTCTTTCTTTGCGACTTTGTGAAGCTCCGAAGCTTCCAGCCCCTGAAGGTCCTTTATATGAAGATCGCCTTTTTTGACACGTTCATATTTTTCATGAATGCTCTCTGCCTCTTTTTCCTTGTCGGTTTTAGGCTTATTATTGTCCGGCTTCTTTGACGAAGCGTCAGGTGTTTTGGTGACATCGGTTTGTTTCTTGTCCCCTGCCTTTGTGTCTTTAGCGGCGGTCTTTTTTGCACGCTTTTTTGGTTCTTCGTCTGTCTTTTTTTCTTCTGTTTTTGCCATGAATTATCCCTTCATCAAATTCGGCATTATAAAAATATCTATATCTTAGAATCCACAACAAATATTTACAAATGAGTGGATCAATAGAATTGTCTTTAAGAGCAGTAACAGATAAATCAAAAAAATTGATAATCCGAGAGGTAAAACCCCAATATGCTAACATCTA
>JAGLHQ010000211.1 GCA_023143375.1 Planctomycetota bacterium | reverse complement strand
TTGTTATCTACTATATAATCAGCAATTTCGGCCTTGTTGTCCAGTGAAATTTGAAAATTTTCTCGTTTTTTTCGCAGATTTTCGTCTGAAACAGCTTTTTTAAGCGTTCTATCGGCTTTGGAGCTATCCTTGCAGTCGACAAAAATCAGTACATCGGCAATTTTTTCCCACCCAACCTCCAGCAGAAGCGGCACATCCAGAACGATAGCCTTTACATCGTGTGTCTCGTTAAGGTCCTCGATCAGTCCCTGTGATATCGCAAAAACGCATGGGTGTATGATCTCGTTAAGGCTGTCCAGATTTTCTTTTGAGTCAAAGGCTGTTTTTGCCAGCTTTGCCCGTTCGATCTGTCCGTCGTCTGTCAGGACTCCATCTCCGAATATCTCGCAAACCTTTCGGATGACAGTTTCGGTTTTCAGGAGGTCGCCAACGATCTTATCTGCGTCGACGACTCCGCATCCGAGCTTTTGAAGTTCGTTTGCGACGGTCGATTTACCCGATCCGATGCCGCCCAATATTCCGATTATTTTCTTCCGTTTTTCCATATCGCTATAGCGACAATGTATCCTGCATGGACGATTATGTCAAGGATATGGGGGCACAAAAAAAGCCGGGTCGAAACAAATGTCCCGGCCCGGCTTGTCATCTATCTTATAGCTGTTAAAGGCTATGCGTTTTCTGCATAGCTTTTCGCAGGCTTTTCAAAACGTAGTTCTGGCAAACCGCGTCCCAGCCCATGTGCTGTGCAAGATCGTAACCGCTTTTTATAAGTTTTTCGATCTGGCCGTCGGTTTTGGGCAGACTCTTGCAAAGTTCGGCAGCTACTTTCCTGCTTATCTTATCTTCTATATGGTTGCGAGCCTCGGCGTCTATCTGAAGCATATCTTCAAGACCCTGGCCCGCGTTTCCGTTAAGATCGGTATAGTCTGCGACGATAACGTTTTTAACTTTCTTGCCGCCGCTAACCTTATCGACGAAACCTGCACATCCGCAGACATTGGTCACAACACATATCCCGCCAAAGCTCAAAGGCTCAAGTTGTGCGATCCCGAAAGGCTCGTATATGCTCTGTCCGAACTCGACGTCGCTTCCTTTTCGGATGTCCATAAACTCCATATCGTAAGGCATCCTGTGTCCGCAGCATTCGCGGGTAAACCCGAACTGGTTTATATATATAACTTTGATATTGCTGCTGCGTGCGTTGAATTCCTG
>JAGLHQ010000210.1 GCA_023143375.1 Planctomycetota bacterium | reverse complement strand
GCTTCCCCGCCGGACAGATCGGGCATGCCTTCACGGTGAGCGACGGGCCATGAATATTTTGCTTCCATATTATAGATATCACGGTTCCTGCGTTTGCCTACCTCGGTGCTTAGCACCAGCAAAACTGCGGTTAGGTTCTGTTCCTTGTATTCGGCGTCCATGTGCTCCAGAACCCGCAGATCTCTCCAAAGGCCCTTGCTGGGTGTCATTCGCGTAACATGAGTAAACACGTAGTCGGGTTTGAACCTAAGCAGGTTCAGGCAATACTCCTGAAGTTTTTCTTTCGATCTTTTCTTTTCCGCAATATCGATCTCGTATGCGGGGATACCGTTATATGTCAGGTCGATGTCCGCCATATCGAACTCAGGTGCCATGAATTTCAGTTCATCGACAACATAATCGCCGACTGCAAGAATATTATCGCAATGCTTTGCAGCACCTACAAGAGCATATTTGAAGTTATGGCTTTGATCGCCGAACACTTCGCTGACGCACCGGCCGTTTTCGTGGGCCTTACGCATTGCGTTGTAGAACATCGTATCGTGGCCGGGGCTCTTTTCGACGAGGGGTCGCATGGGTGCAACCTCGTGTGCATAGAAAACGGTCTTAAAATCGTACTCATGGTCCAGCTTAGCAGCCAGTGCCGTGGGCATGCCCATGAACTCGTGAGAAACGATTATCGTCGAATCGTTATGATCGACAGCGCCGATAGCTTTTAATATTGCAAGAGCAGGGGGGGCCAGGCGTACATATTGCTCGAACTCCCAAAGGTTTTCGTACTTATGGCTTTCGATGCCGAATTCAGCGAACATCCCGGCCTTTAAATTGTTGACAGGTTCTTCTTCGATACGGGAGATGTCGATCAAGATCACCTCTGGCGAACTGTTGTGCCCGTGGCGGTGATCGGTGAAGGTGCGCCTGCCGTAAACGATGTTGACATTGAAGGTGTCTTCGATATGCCTGAAGCTCGAATAATAGCTTGTGTTGTTGTATCCGTCCAGTGAGGAGTAAAGCACTTCGCCGCCAGATCCAAGGCGGTTTGAAAGATCGCCTTCCATGGAGAAAAGCGGGCTTATAAGGATCGATCTGTCGACCTCGTCAAGATATGACGGGCTGGTGAACAGACCCTCCAGAACCGCACCGATGCCTCCGATCTTTCCGATGGCTTCGTGCGTTACGTGTGCTGCGGTAATTTTCTTTTTCATGTCATTATTCCTCATACTTAGTTGCTATTATCTTCGTCGTCAATTAACGGTTTACAGTCAAACTCAATCTCCCTGCCTATAAAACTTAATTAATAAAACGCCTTGATGCAAACCGGATGCGGATTTTTAATGAAAATTTTAACGTCCGAAAATAACACACTTTTTAGCAATGCTGTTTACGTTTTTTGTGGAGAAATTGTGATATGAAATAAAACTTTACAGTGTAGGATGGACAAGTCTTTGCCCATGCGGTTTATCTATAAAATGGCTCCAGCCGCGAGGCTGGTTCCACAAACTATGAACTACGAACACCGAACTATGAACTAGGATTACTTGTAATCCGCACAGTACTCTTTTCGTCCGCAATCGCCACAGCCGGTCCCCCTCCACACCTCGTCAAACTGCTCTGCGATAGCGTCGACAAGCCCCGGCTCGTCTGTGATTATTCCCGCCTCGAAGTTACGTTTTCTAATGCTTTTTGCCCCCGCCCCTGCACCGGTAAGGTTGGCGCTTCCGGTATATGCAAACTTTCCGTCAACGATGATGCTCTTAAAATGCGTCCTCGGACACAACAGCCGTTCCAACCCGCCGATCAGATTCGGATACTTATCAAAATCCCTGCGGAAGTTCGGTCCCGGTTCTTTGGCATGGATAAGACGCACCATCACATTGTTAGCGATAAGATCGCTTAGCACTTCGAGGAAGGGTACCATCTTTTTTGACTTGGCGACATGCAGATCTTTAAGGTCGCTGGTTCCGATCCACACAAATCGCTTAGCCCGCGGAACCTCGCCGAGTATCACTTTTTTATAGATGTCCGTATCTTTTACAAATTCTATCATGCTAGCTTTTTGAATGTTTTATAAACGCTTCACTCAGACAGTCGATTATATCGGTTGCGATCAAGCTTGTTTCGCCGATCCTTTCGGCAGCGATATCGCCGGCGATCCCGTGAATATATACGCCCAGCACTGCTGCGTCAAAATCGCTGAGGCCTTGGCCGACCATTGCAGTTATCACGCCGGTCAGCACATCTCCGGTGCCTCCCGTTGCCATCCCTGGGTTGCCTGTTGTGTTTACATAGACTTTATCTTTATCAGCGACTACGGTTTGGTGTCCTTTTAGAACGACCGTGCTGAAAGTTTTTGCAGCAAGCGTTGTTGCCTGTTCGATCCTGTCGGTTGGTATGGCCCCTCGTATCTGCGACGCCCATAGCCGTTTCATCTCACCCGGATGCGGCGTAAGTATCGCAGACGCCCGCTTCCTGCCGATCCATTCCGGTGATTTTGCAAGGCAGTTAAGCCCGTCGGCATCGACGACAACCGTTCCGTCCGTCTGCGAGAGTACCGCAAGCAGCGAATCCCTAACCCCCTTGCCCGTTCCTGCCCCCGGGCCGAAAGCGACAACATCACTTATCGATATTACATCTATCAGAGCCGACGCCGCTTCCGAAGATATTTGTCCGTCGGCATTTTCGTTCAGCGGTACCGTCATGTAGCACGGTTCCATCGATGCAACCACAGGTAACACGCTTTCAGGTGTGGCGATCCGCACAAGCCCCGCGCCGCTTCTAAACGCCGCCTTGCCTGCCAGCGCAACAGCCCCCGTCATCCCGACGCTTCCGCCGATGATGCACACTTTTCCGAACGTCCCTTTATGGGCATCTTTTGACCGGGCAGGTAGTTTAGGAACTTGTGTTATTTTATCCATCTATGTCACCCCTTTGGATAATCTTCTGGTTTATCATGCTCGCGGCGTAGGCTGCTCCGAATCCGTTGTCGATGTTGACGACTGTTATCCCCGCTGCACAACTGTTTAGCATCGCAAGCAGCGCCGCGATCCCTTCGAAATTCGCTCCGTAGCCTACGCTGGTTGGCACGGCAACGACAGGGCAGTCCACCAGCCCGCCGACAACGCTTGCAAGCGCTCCTTCCATCCCGGCTATAACGATAACCACGTTGGCGTTCCGCAGCGTAGCAAGCGTATCTTTGCTGCCCAATAACCGATGGATACCCGCCACGCCAACATCGCATATCATTTTGACGGTTTGCCCCATCGCCTCGGCGGTTACGCGTCCCTCTTCTGCCACCGGGATATCCGCTGTCCCGGCTGTTACGATAGCGATGTATTCGTCGGATGCTTGAAGCGACTTCTGTTTAAGCACGATCATCCGCGCAGCGTCCTCGTATTTTATGTTCTCGTATTTCCCCGTTGCCGTAAGTGCCTCGAAAGTTTCTTTCGTTGCTCTGCTTGCGATGACGTTGTTGCCCTTGGCTGCAAGCTTGCCGAAGATGTCAACGATCTGTGCGGTTGTTTTGCCAGGGCAAAATATTACTTCGGGGAATCCGCATCGTATCTGGCGGTGATGATCTACCTTTGCAAAACCGATGTCCTCGAAGGGTAAGTGTCGCAGTTGCTCGGTCGCTTCGTCGATTGAGATGACATTGTTCTTTACGTCCGTTAGCAGGTTTTCTATCGCTTCAATGTTCATGTCGGCATTTTAACCGCTTTCAAACCTTCTGACAACTATAATAAATCGATCAGAACCTGAAATCAATATCACAGGTAGGATGGGCAAATTCTTTGCCCATGCGGTTGTTCTATCTCCGAACTACTAACTCATCTACGATGTTGCTTTGGCTTCCAAGGTAAGGTCGGCGAATATGCCCGCTTTATATTTATGGTAGGCCAGCGAGGCGACCATAACAGCGTTATCCGTACACAGTGACCGTGGCGCAACCAATAACTTCTTACCCTCTGCCTCGCACATGCTTTGCAGTCCTTCTCTAAGCGCAGTGTTCGCTGCCACCCCCCCGCCAAGCAGGACCGTCTTAGCCTTTATCTTTTCGATCCCTCGTTTGGTTTTCGCCACCAGAACATCGACCACTGCCTGCTGGAACGAAGCTGCAATGTCCGCGATTTCCTGATCGCTCATTTCGCTTACTTTGCTTTCGCCTTTCATATCCTGCCCCTGGCAGTGATACAGCACCGCAGTCTTTAGTCCGCTAAACGAAAAATCAAGCGAGTCCTTTTTAAGCATCGACCGCGGAAATCTAACCGCCTTTGGGTTGCCATTCTTTGCTGTCTTTTCAATGCTCGGCCCGCCCGGATACGGCAGCCCAAGGATACTCGCTACCTTATCGAACGCTTCACCTGCTGCGTCGTCTATCGTCGAGCCGATAAGCTCCAGCTCAAGGGCGCTCTCACAATCGTACAAACTCGTATGTCCGCCGGAGACCACAAGCGCTATCGCAGGTAAATCGATGCTTTCGGCTTCGATCATCGCCGCCTGCAAATGCGCGTGAACATGATTGATCGCGATAAGCGGTTTGTCCGTCGCAAGTGCCAGTGTTTTCGCCGCTGTCACCCCTACGATCAGCGAGATAGTAAGCCCCGGCTGATTCGCAATAGCGATCGCATCGACATCTTCGATCTTTATGGGCGCATCTTCCAGCGCCTGGGTGACGACCGGATATATCTTTTCGATGTGCGCCCGCGATGCTAACTCCGGTACGACACCGCCGAACCTTTCATGAAGTTTCACCTGCGACGCCACAACCGATGACTTTACGATCTTACCGTCAGCAACAACCGACGCCGCCGTCTCGTCACAACTGGTCTCGATACCTAATATGTTTATTTCTTTTGCCATAAGTCTCAAATCTTACAATTACAATTTGCTTTACTGTAGGATGGGCAAATTCTTTGCCCATGCGGTTTTTATAAAACAGCCCGCGAAGCGGTTCCTTGATTTTTCGTTTCAATTTTTGATCTTTAATTTATCTTAAACACCCACGCATGTTCGCATGGCAGATACTTCTTGTTGATCTTTGAAAGGTCGACGATCATTTTTCCATTCCTATACTCCCAGCCAAGCTTTTTGCTGGCCCCAAGCATTCGTACTGTTGCTCCGTCCTTCGGCGTTGGTGCCTCGAACGTAAGCTTCTTTGGCAGCTTCGTGCTTATCGCATACATCGTTTCGTCCTTGATCGTATAGAACAGATCGGTACTTGCCGGTTTTTCCGATTTGTACACTGCCTTAAAACCGCCGGCAGCCTTTATAGGTTCCAGCTGTTGCGATTGGCTCGACCACAGCAAGCGCCCAGCCGCATCGCCGCTGTTTTCATAAAGATCCATCTTGACCGAATATTTCTTTCCCGCTTCCAGCCTTATCTTGGCAATGTCTTTTGCAACGGCGTGCTGGCTCCAGTGATCTATAGTTTTCTTACCATCGATCCACAGCCGAACCCCGTCATCGGAGTATGTTATAAAAGTATACTCCTCGGAGTACTTCGGAACGATCGTCCCGGTCCATGTAACTTCGAAGTTCTCCTTGGCGATACCTTTTAAAGGAGATCCTTGTCCCCAGTCATGATCGATCGTTTCTTCTGTTCTTTCGATTACAACTTTTTCTATCTTCTCTTCCTTAGCCTCGTCCCAGGCCGTCGTTCCATAGATCGCCTCGCCGTTAACTCTCATCCACTTACCCATCTCTGAAAGCCTTTCAACGCTCTCTGGCGGGAAACGACCATCGGACATCGGGCCAATGTTCAGCAAATAGTTTCCGCCCTTGGAGGTGATTTCTACAAGTTGGTGAATAAGAAATTCCGTCGATTTGAAATTCTTATCCGCTGCACAATACCCCCAGTGATCGTTCATCGTTATACACGACTCCCAGTCGACGCCAGGCAGTCCGCCGGCGGGCACCTCTTGCTCCGGCGTGCCAAAGTCGCCCGCAAAGTTGCCGTCTTTCGTCAAACCCTGCATGCCCGCTCTTCCTTTATCGACACGGTTGTTGATAATAATATCAGGCTTTAGCGACCGAACATAATTGTAAAGCTTCACACCTTCTTCATTGTTCCAGGTCTTTTCCCATTCCCCGTCAAACCACAAAACCTCCGGGTCGTATTCGGTGACCAACTCTTTTAGTTGTGCTTTCATGTATGTAATATACCGCTGCATATCCGCTCCCTCTGCCGAGCGTTTTTCCCATGCTCTACGGGGCAGATAGTCCGGATGGTGCCAGTCCATGATCGAGTGATAGAAGCAAAACTTAATGCCGTACTTTTTGCACGCCTTTGACAACGCTTTTAGTATATCCTTTTTATACGGCGTGGCCATAATATCATAATCGCTGGCCGCAGAGTTCCACAGGCCGAACCCGTCGTGATGTTTTGACGTGATAACGATATATTTCATACCCGCGTCTTTGGCCATCCGTACCCACTGGTTCGCATTGAACTTTACCGGGTTAAACTGCCCGGCATACTTCTCGTACTCTTTGACGGGTATCTGAGCTGTCGTCAAAATCCATTCAGCGTGTGTATCTTTGTCCCCATAGACGCCGGCCGGCACCGCATATAGCCCCCAGTGAATAAACATCCCGAACTGAGCATCGCGCCACCACTCCATGCGAGCGTCTTTGGAAGCTTTGGTTTCATTCATATAGTCCTTAACCGTGACCTCCTGCTCCTGAAAGCATCCGGTATGCAGCGTTAAAAGCATAGTTAGTACGATGATTAATGTGACGGTTTTTTTCTTCATGGCGTTATCCATATCCCTCTGAAAAATTTCTGATTTTCGTTTGTAAGATATTTATTCGGGCACTTACCGCCGTCAATAAACTCATCTTCGGCGCAGTCTGCCGGGCCCGTAACATTGCAAAGATAGCTCCCGTCATCGCTGAGCAGCAATAGCTTTTTAGATCCTTCAAACGGAATAAGAGCTTCCGGCGTAAACTTTCCGCCTTTAGTTTCTATTCTTCGCACTGCTTTTGGTTGCTCAATTTTTTTGCCGGACCATTTATAAAGCACGAATTCCCGCAAGCTGTCGTACGGGCCTGCAACGATGAAATACGTTTTATGAGCATCCGAATATTCCATGCTGCGGATATAAAGGCCTCTACTGTACCGCGGCATTTTCCCATTAATTCGTACGTCATTCGTTAGTCTCCATTGTAGTATTTCACCAAAAACAGGCTCTGCTTTTTTTTCAATCACTTCTTTGTAATTGATAAGCGGTACTACCATTGCACGCGTAATTAAGGAGCCCGAGACTAATCCCCGGTTTCTGAATCCTATATACATGACCTTTTTATCGTGCGATATGCAGAGCCCCTCAATGTTAAGTCCGTTTACTTTTGGTGCCAGTTGTTTACGTTCACTCTTTTTTAGTTTTTCGTTGAATCTCGTTTTAAACTTAAGCTCCCATGATTTTGTGGTTTCTACGAGTTTATGCATCAGATTTCTGCACGCATACCCAACCGGCTCTATCGTTACTTTGTCACCGTCTCTTTTTACCGTCGTTGCGAAGAACCTGTATCGGTTCGGACGTATCTTGCCGTCCTTGTTCCTGCCGTGTGACGTTATCCAGTAAACAGTATCGCCGACTCTCGTTGCCCCCTCGATGTCAGCCTCCGGATGGACCGATGTAGTCCCCAAAAATTTGCTCACATCAAACGAGCTTATTGCACGCGTCCTGTCTTTGGTCCTGTAAACCCGCAGCGTGTTATTCTCGTCATCGGCAACGATAAACATGTCCTTGCCTAAAGACACAGCACCAGAGGCGTCGCTGGCCCCGTGAAACACAAGGTCAATATCACCCCCGAACTCTTGCCGCCCAGCCGAGCACCACCCCGAGAAAAGTACAACAATTAAGATCGCAATATTTAATGGTTTCATTTTAAATTTTCACTTTGCTTTGTCATTCCAGCGAAGGCTGGAATCCAGTATAAATCAGCATCGCCGTAGGCGATACCACAACTCCGAACTCCGAACTACCGACTCATGACCTACTTATAACGTATTTCGCCATAATAATCAATTGTTTGCTTATGCTCTTGCAGATGCGGAAGAATGAAAACCGCAGTGCCGTAAGCTCGGAAGCCTTAAAGTCCTCGCACACCAAAGGCTCATAGTCATCGCCGACGACCTCGATATTATTCATATCCGAACACCCGAAACCAAGCTCCCTCGCGCTGCATATGATCGGCAACTCTTCCGGTTTGAATTTTACGATCTCACAGCACACCATTTCGCACGCCACCGGATCGCACCCGCCGACAAGCAGCCCAAGATTTCGGCCATCGCCGCCAACCGGCCCCTGACCCTCCATCGCAACGATCCCGTCGATTATCGTAACGATGGGCCCAAGCAGTTTATATATCCCGATCAGCATACTGCAAAAATCGTGATAGTCCGCACCTTTCGCAAAGTGCCAGTAAACCTTTTCTTTACCCGCTACGGTCCCGAACATATTCTTAACCGCGAACGTCGCCCCAAGCTGCTGATGCGCCTTGAACTTCGGCAGGTTGATTATCTTATCGGCTTCGAGCGCCGCCTTGCTTATCCCCACCCGTGCTCCTGCGATCCGTTGGTTAACGGGTTTGTCAAGCGGAACTACTTTGACACCAAGTTTTTCCAACGGCTCTTTAAGATCAAGGGCCTCAATGCACGCTGCGATGTCTCCCCACGCCGGCGAGTCTCCCACAACCGGCTTGCCGCCAAGATCTATCACCGCCTTTGCAACGGCAAGTATTACCGCAGGGTGTGTTTGTGCGGGACACTCGGCAGGACGAGGTATGATAAAGTTAGGCTTTAACAGAACGCTGTCACCACGCGAAATAGTTATGCTTTCCGATAGCAGTGAAAACTGTCTTTCGATTGCCCGCTCGACGTTAGCCGCTGCGTAATCACCGCATGCGGTAACCGCAACTTTAGCTCTCGAAACATCGGATGTATTGTTTACGCTCAATTGCCCGTCCTTATACAAACAACAACAACAAATCGCACCAGGGGCCGCCCCTCGACCTTAAACAATAATTTCCCTAACGTCAAACCCCCCGCCTGCGGATCGGCAATCGCCGCCGGATCGCTTTTCAAAAGCTCAAACTCTCCCGATTCTGTAAGGCCAAGCGTTTCAAGGCTTATTTCAGGATCGTACTTCTCAGGAGCCAGAACTAAAAAACCGCCCGGGCTCATCTCAAGCTCAAACCGCGACGCATCGTAGATAATAGCCTTTGGCTTTCGGCTTTCAAGGAACGGATCGGCACTGCGTGAAAAATCAGGTTTGCTTACTGCCGAGATACTCACCTTTGCGGTTCCGGGCTTATCTTCGATCGGCGTTGCGATTATGCGCCATGCCAGCTTGCCCGGCGAAATGTTCGTCTTAAAACTCGCATCGGCGGATGTGAAATAATCTATCGTAACACGCTTGTTCAAAGTTCCGAAGACAAGGTCGTCGCCCTTATTGTCATATACTATCATCGCAGTGTCTTTTACCCCAACCGCACCTGCCTGCTTGAGCCTGCGGCCCAGCTCGGACCACAAATCATCCTTTGCATATCCCGTCGCAAAACCGTTCGCCTTAAACGCCTCGCTGTTGACAAACGTAAACGTATCTTTACCGAGTATCTCAAAGATATTGTCAGATTCGGCAAGCATCTGTTCGCTCAGAATAAACGTGTAAATGCGGAAGTGTATCTCCGGAGGCATCGCAGGTTTGTCAGGAGGCGACAGGTCAGATATCTTGACTCCTTCGGTCACGACCTGTATCGGCCTGCGATCGGGATCCTCACATCCAACAAACGCAATTGAGAATATAAATAGAAATACAAAAAGTCTCGCCAGCTTCATGACTACCATGATAGCCGGACTAAGGGAGTGTGTCAATCAAAAGCCTCGAAGGGGCGAAAGAAACGAATCTACATAAAAAAAGCCCGGCCATCGGCCGGGCTTCGCAATTTTCCATTTTTATATTCGATCTTTAATTTGAATCCAGCACTACTTTTGTGTCCGCCGCATCCATTGCCTTATGAAATCCGCCGAGTTGACGGGTTCTGCCTCGATAGGTTCGAGATATTTTTCATATCGCGGTGCTTCGGCTTCTACGATCTCGACCCGAGTCTCGACCGTACTTTCTGACGCTGATACATCTTTGCCGTAATTGCGGGCGTTTACCGTCTGAGCTTTTGCGGCCGCGGCCGCTTTGGCTTTGACAGCCGCTTTAGCTCTTGCACTGGCTTTTCTCGCTTTGTCTCGGGCGATAGATGCTTTGGAACGACGACGATCGCCTTCCAGCCACGTATTGTCCGATATCTTGGGCATCCCAAAGTTGGTTGCACTATATTGTTTACTCTCCGTTTCTGTCAGTCCGGGTTCCGTAATGATCTTCGTTGTTATAAACACTACCAGTTCGCTGGTAACTTCTTCTTCGCTCTCGGCTCTGAACAATCCGCCAATCAATGGCAAGTCGCCGAACAACGGCATCTTGTCGATGCCTTTTTTGATCTCTTTCTTACGAAGTCCTGCCAGTACGATCGTCTGACCGCTTCTTATCAGAGTAGTCGTCTCTGTCCTTCTCGTCTCGATAGTAGGTGCGCCGTTCTCGTCGATATCGACAACAACCCCGAACTCAGGCTTTACTTTCAGGCGTACCATTCCATCCCTTGCGATATGCGGCGTAACTTCCAACTGAACGCCGACAGGTTTAAACATCGTAGAAGATAAAACCTCTCCCCCCGAAGTCGTTCGTTCGGTATAAGGAACTTCGCGTACCGTTTCAAACGTCGCAGTCTCATTGTCAAGAACCATCACACGCGGACTTGCCAATAGCTTCGCCTCGACAGTACTGTGCAGCATACTAAGGGCAAAGTCAAGCTCGATCGCATTGTCAAGAAGGCTGATACGAATGGTGCCGCCTTTCTTTTTATCAAACGATGCGCCAAACTTGGGTTTTCGTCTTTCCTTGGTATACGTCTTGGTCGTTGTGTCGCTGTTAATATCATAAGGATCAGTCGCCGGGAACTGTTTGACGGAACCCGGAATTTCTATCAGACCCTGGTGAGCCGTATCATCCGTTGTAGCGTCGTCGACTACATAAAATCCGGAGTTATTCCACTCATCTCCATGGATTTCTTCAGACAGGTCTTTAGGATCGACACCTACGCGGTGCGAAGTGATCTCTTCACGTTCGGTCGTTACAGTATGCTCGTTGCTCATAGCGTCCCACTCGGCCTCGATCTCGAATGCTTCCTCGCTCGTGATATCGTATATACGAACTTCGACAATCACCTGCGGCGTAGCTTTATCGATCTCTTCGATGAATTTACCGATCGCCTTGATCTTATCTTCGGTGTCAGTTACGATAATATGGCTCGTCCCTTTGTTAAACGATACCTTACCGTTAAGCGAAAGAAAATCGCCAAGTGCGAGCGTAACTTCGCCGGCATCGGCATAAGTGATCTTGTATATTTGTGTGATAAGTGTTTCACGCAGAACAACCGCTTCCGACAGCGGAACCACGCGGATCATATTTTTCGTTGCGATATAGGTATAATTGTAAGCCCCCAGAACATTCGTAAGAAGCTCTTCAAGAGGAACGTCAACTACCTCTATCGTTACATCGCCTGTCACCTGCGGACTCTTAACAATGAACACACCCGCCTGCTGGGCAAGCTCTTTAAGCACAACTTCCATCGGCAGGTTCTCACAACTGTAAGTGACCTTCGTTTGCAGGCGTACATTGGCATCTGCCGACTGTCCAAAACAAACACTCGTACCAAAAACGCACAAAAGGATCAATGCCAACACGGCTGTTTTATTCGGATTCGCTTTTCTAATTCGACACATACATCACACTCCCAATGGGATCTCAAAACAAATTTATCATTCTTGCGAAAGCACAAAAAACTGTTCTGTTTTGCAAGCATGTATTACACTTAGCCAACTAACGGATCAAGAGCTTCTCACCCTAAAGAGTGTGAACTCCACTCACGTTATTATACCAAAAATCACAACGAAAATCAACTCTCATCTCTACACGATCATGTTGCTGCACGCATTTAAAATGTGCGATAACATTATCTCATATTCTTAATTATTACAGATGATATTATGGGACGGTATGATTGTTTTCGTCATATTCGCAAATCATTACAACGAAATTTTTGTTCCCGTTTCATCACCAAAACTCCCCCAAAACTCCCCCAAAACCCTCTTAACTGCAAACGCAATACAAATCTTGTTGCGTTGTCATTCCAGCGAAAGCTGAAAGCTATTTGGGCAACACGCCCTTAAGGCAGTTACAGCTTTCGTATACCAACCATTTCGCCCGATATCAGGTTCATCCCTTCTGGTATTTGCACAAGGAAAGGACGCCCCCACTGCGGAACGTTCGGATTACGCCACAGACGATCCGGAACCATTTCGATAGCAGGACCGAGCGTGACAACCCTCGTCACGCCTATCTGAGGCGGATCGTTATTGGTTACCATTTCTACTTCCATATCTTCCTGAATAAGATTTGTCGGACCATCACCGGTATATGCAAGCACTATACTAGGCAGCATTTCTTCGATTGTAACTATCGAAATACCTGTAGACACTGCCTCCCCGGTTTTACACGGAAGCTGACGGACGATCCCGTCGAAAGGTGCCTTCAGAACAAGCGGTTCAGGCTGCACCCAAAGCAGTTCGATTTTCTTCTGCACAACATTTATCGATTTGAGGATCAGGTCATCGATCTGTTCGTCAGAAGAAACCAGTTCGGGATAGTTGGCAGAATATTCCTCACGGCGATCCTCTGCAAGTGCAAGCTCGGCATTGGCCTGGTCCAGCAACGCCTGGTTAGACTCTACTCGCTTGGCAAGTTCTTGGTACTCCAGCCGCATCTTTTTAAGCTCGTAAGAGATTGTGTTGCTGTTTGCGATGCCATCCTGCATCAGGTAGATCTTATCGTTAAGTTTCAAGTTCTCCAGCCGGATCGTATCGGGCTTCAGGGTCGCTTCTATCGTCAGGATGTTAAGCCTTGCCTTTGCTATGTCCGACCTAAACGCACGACGTTCCGCTGTCCAATCGGCCCTGCGGTCCTTGGTGTCAGCGTCGAGAATCCTGCGGCTATCGTTTAACTCTGCTTCTAATTGTTCGATCTCTGCGAAAAGCACCTGCTGCTCCGCCTGAAGAGTGCTTTCAAGCTTTTCGTTGTCAAGCACCGTGTTGATAACCGCCAGAGTTTGCCCCTGTTTTACTTCTTCAAAAAGCTGTACAGGTATGCTTTCGAGCCTGCCGTTACAAGTCGATGCGATCTGTACAGAGTTGCTCTGTGCGATGCCGACTACCACAAAACGCTCCGCTTTCTTCTGGAACAATCCGACAACGCAAAAGATAGCACCGACCCAGACCAGTATTGGCATCAGGTGAAGATTCAAACGTTTTATATGAGTTTTATAATCGATCTTAGCCATCTATATATTTCCAATTCAGTCTTTAGAACTGTTTTATAATCGTAATCTGGAAAGGACTACATAAAACACCCCGGCCGAAAGGCCGACTCCACAATTTTATATTATTAAGTTCACAAACGGACTATCCGTCAGTTTGAAAGCTAAACCTCCAGCAGTTGTTCCTGCATGATCAAACTTATATTTTCAATGCCCTCAACACTGCCAAGCTCGGCCAGCATCTTTTCATTTTTAGAGGCGTTGCGGATCATTATCTGGTACGCATACTCGACGATGGGGCTTCCGAATCCGCTGTCCTGTGCCGAGATCAAAGTAAAGTTGCCGCAGAAACGTTGCAGAGTCGCCGTAACAGGATGATCCGTACCGATATGGCTGGTAAGGCTAAACCGCAAAAAACCGTTATGAGGCTGATGCATACCGAAGCTGGTAACATGAAGATAAAAGATCACAAGACACATAAACAGCGTACCGATAACAGCGATCTCATATCGTTGCGAACCCGTCGCCATACCGATAACCAGCGAACAGAAGATAAACGCAATGTCACGCGTGTCCTTGATCATGTTCCTAAAGCGTATGATACTCAACGCACCCATAAGTCCCACCGCCGTTACAAAGCTGTTGGCGATCGTAGTCATAACGAGCGATACGACGATAGTGATAAGGATCAGCGACTGAACAAACGAACGTGAGTACGAAAGACCGCTGTGCGTAAAGTAATAGACCCACGCAAGGACCTGCCCAAGCACGAACGCCAGCAGCAGAGATAACAGAACCGTCCCCGTCGAAAAATCGCCTCTGATCAGCGACGCATCGTTAACCATTTGCATCATTTCTTCCATCTTTATCCCACAACTAATATATCGCCAAATACTATTCACTAGTATCATCCTGTCGAGGTTGATACTAACGGCCCGCAGAAACCAAGCCGGCTCGAGTGCTGCAGCGATGTCGTATATTTCGACGTCGATTGCACGCCAAGGTTAAAACACTTCACCATCCGGCCAAGCCACGCAGGGTAGTGATCCGTAAATTTAATTTCCAAAATAACATGACTCATCGGATGCCGCTGCCAACCGAGCCCGCCAAGCCTTACCGCAGGTTCATTGGTAGTCTTATAGCTCATATCCCGGTCGAACGTAACACGAACACGGTTGTTAGAGTCGTTCTCAAAAGCCATACGCATATAACGAATAAGAACTTTCGGTTTTGCGTTTATCGAATTCACATAAAGACGAAACTGCTTCATCGTCTTTTCGTCGCTCATAAACTTCTGAGGCGGCAGCGGACGCCCGGAAAATATTAGAGGCACACAATCCTCCGCCACTCGTGCCCGGCTCTTTAGGATCACGTTATTGACCCTTCGTTTTATCTCAAGAAAACGTGGCTGACTTGTATCGTCACTATAACATCGGATACGAAGTTTAAAACGGTTCTTCTTACCGTTCAGTGTCTCGTTGCAAAGCTTAAGGTCGTCACTGTCAAGATAAAGGCTCACCAGCGGATAGACACCGCCATGGTTAAGTTGGCTGTACTTGTCAAGATGAAGATAGGGTTTTAGAAATTGGGTGACAGCCATAGCCTTCGCTTCGGTGATACGATATTTCAGTTCGTACCTGCACCCAAGCGTTCTGTCAACGTATCTCTCTTCCTTGGCTTTTTTGCTAATACGCCTTTTGCGCCCCAGCATAGCAACCGTAGGTTTGACAGATTTTTTTGGGACATCACCCACTACCATATCCGCACCTCTAATAGCCAATTAACCGTAAAAACAGAAACCATAAATCGTCCGTTCCGGTAACGCCCCCACCAGCCCGTCTATTTAAATCTTTACCCTGGTATTGTATCACAATAGGCGGTTTGTGTCAATTGAAAATATAATCGGACAGAAAATGTCCATAACACGACCACGCAAAGGGGGATTTAGTAGCGTAAAACACCGTGATTATAGGACTTTAGCCCTTAATATCCACCCAAACACCCATTTTAACACATTTTTTTTATAATCCCAATTTTGCCACAAAAACCCACAACCATTTCCCCCTTACGGTAGGTACCCTTTATAATTGAACATTGTTAAATGGAGAGAGTTCTGATGTAATATTGATTTTATGAGTGACAGTTTGAACAATAGACCCATTCCCCACAAGATGGAGTTTTCTGCCCTCTCCCCTGCCCTATCGACCAACGACTAAAGACCAAAGACTGTTTATCGCCGGGCCTCAGGATCAGTTAACCCCCTCAAATTTTTGAGGGGGTTCTTATTTTAATATGCCCACCTGCCCGTCATTGCGAGCAGCTTTAGCTGCGCGGCAACCTTGACCGCTACGATTTATAATAACACCTGCATAACACACACGGCCTGTCATCCCGAACGAACGCAGTGAGGAGGGACCCGCAGATCAGAAATATTCCTCGTTTAGCCCTCACAATTTATTGCGGGGGTTTATTCTAATAAGAAAAATTCCACCGCCAAAGGCGGAATGTGGGGTGTGCTTCAGCACACGAAGAAAAGAAGTGTCTAATATCTAACATCGAAAAACTGTATATCTTGTTATTCAACTGTTTAATCTCTTTGCGCCATCCCTACCCATAACCCGCATTTCAACAACAAATATGCCTTTTTGAGCTGATGGTATAGTATTTGCATGTCTTAGATTGGTTTTGCGTTATGTATAAATAGAGATTGCTGGCAATTGTGAAAAGGGTAAATAATGGTAGGTAGCCAAGTAGTTGAAAAATTAACAACTTCTGCGACTGACAAAAACCGCATTTCAGGCCTGACGCATAATTTTTATAGGTACCCCGCTCGCTTTTCGCCTTCTTTCGCATCAACAGTAATCGAACTATTCTCAAAGCCTGGTGATATTGTGCTCGATCCCTACATGGGCGGAGGAACAACAGTAGTAGAAGCAATGATCGCAGGTAGGCGTGCAATTGGCAGTGACCTTAATTCTCTCGCAGTGTTTATAACAAAGGTGAAAACTACACCCCTGAATAAAAATGAGCGACAAGAAGTAGCGTTATGGCTTGAGAATAATTTTAAAAATCTTTCATATTTGCATAGTAGAGACCGGCTGGAATACCTTTTTGATAAAAGAACAAAAAACCTTAACCTTTTGCGTTCCAGATTTCTCAAAAAGTTAATAGCTGTTACTTTAAATTCCCTAGAGACAATACAAAACTCAAAGGTAAAAGATTTCATTAGGTGTGCATTGCTGAAAACCGGCCAATGGGCTTTAGATGGGCGAAAAAAACATACATCTTTAGACGAATTCAGAGCTAAATTAGCGAATAACATAAGCGAAATGCTAGAGCAAATAGAAGATTTCAAACAGGCTCTTAGCAAAGAAAGCCCCGGCTTTCCGCATTGCAAATTAATTGAGTCAGATGCAGCTCTAATTGATAAAGATTCGATTTTCGCAAGTAAAGGCTTAGAGGTTGACTTAGTTGTTACAAGTCCGCCATACCCAGGGCTCCATATCTTATATCACAGATGGCAGGTAGACGGCAGGCGTGAGACTCCTGCACCATACTGGATTGCAGGTTGTCAGGATGGAAAAGGCGATTCTTATTACAATTTCGGTAACAGGCAACAGCCCGGACTACATAAATATTTTGAATCTTCACTAAGAACATTAAAAGCTATAAGACGTGTAATGCGAAATGGTGCATTCATAGTCCAGATGCTAGCATTCAAAGACCCAGAGGCACATCTCCCTCGTTATTTGGCAAATATGAAAGAAGCCGGTTTCACCGAAGCACAACTCTGCGATAGCGCGATTACACACGATGATAGCAGGATATGGCGAGATGTCCCCAATCGTAAATGGCACGCCGCCCTGAAAGGCAACACTTCCGGCTCAAGGGAAGTTGTATTGATCCATAGAGTTAGATAGTCTTTAGCTATATGTCCTCACCGCTATCAGCAAAATCTACTAATTGTTTTTCATCCAAACCTCCTAATCCATTAATCATTGGAAGCAAAATTGGAGCAGTTGCCCTGGAAAATTCTTCAATCTTTGCTTCAATGTCATCTCCATTGAGATTGTTATTTGAGTCATTTGTTTGGGAAGAGTTTTTTTTCCTGTTTTGTAGCATCCCCAGTCCTAACAAGACCAATCCAAACCTAAAGCGAGCATGCAACACCTTAGGGTCTAGTTTTGAGGCTTTAAGCTCACTTCGCAAATAGAAGTTGTCGATATTAACAAAAAAATCGTACAACATTTGTTGACCGTTATTATGGGTCGGTTCACCGGTATTGACTATTCGGAGGGCTGTATATTCATCAAATTCAGGGTCATGTTCACAATATTCGTGTTGTTTAACATCAATTATTTTTGGAAAAGCTATGCTTCCAGCTTTCTCACGATTATTTCCTTTCTTATTGGATGGAGGTTTACGAGAACCCTTTCCCCCTGGCCTAACGAGAATTGCTGGCTGCACTTTGATTGAACAGTAATTTTCAATTGGCTCAATACGAGATTCGTCAGTTATAATAGCGCCATATTCAATTATATCATTAATAGAACAATTGGCTGGTAATGAAACACGGACGGTGGCAATTCCATTCCTTAGGACAGGCCCAGTCCAGTCTTCTACATCGCATTGCTTACCATCAATTAATTTATAAAATTTAAAAACGCCCGGTTCAATCTCTCGGTTAAAGTATTCATCTTCTACATCTGTTTCAAAAGTCAATTTGAAACGCATGTTCCTATGGCAATTCTTAGTAAGTCGATGATTAACATCCTTGCCTTTAAACTTAAAAAAAGTAGGAAACCGTTTTCCACTAAATATAATGTCTTCTGATGCGACATCTTTGGTTTTAAATGGAATAGACAAACGTGGCCCCATAGCAAAGATTGAAGCTAACACTTTATTCTTCTTTAAAATATTGCGTAATACATCTTCGAGTGGTTTTTGATCTTCTAGTTTAGATTTTAATTGTTCTTCACGACGCTTGTTTTTCAACTCTCTCAATTTTTCATTTTTAGATAGTTCTTCAACGATGTGTGACAATACTTTCTCTTGAAACTTAGACTTTACCAAAGAAAAGCGGTTGGACATAAAAAGTTCATCTTGATTAATAGGCCCTAGCTCAGAACAATCTACTACGACCAAAAGCGACTCTTTCAGATAACTTAAACCTACTTTGTCGTTTCCAAAAAAACTGTGCGTTAAATGACCTTGCGTTTGGCCATTAAAAGTAAATAATACACCTTCATTTTTCTTGAAACCTTTATGTCTTCCTCTCTTGAAAACATAAACTGAAACACTAATAACCTCCCTATCTATATGAATTGGAAAAGCAATTTTTATCTCAAGATTATTTTCCTTTTTTCGGCTTTCTTCAATACGATGAATAATCCCTGTTATATTATATTCATAACTTCGGGTTTTTTCGCCTCCGTAATCTTTTCTGCACTCATAGGCTCGAATTGGAAGAGCTGGCTTCGGTAGCCGGAGTTGTAGACGGTCAGTAAGTCCTTTTCTATGGATACTACTTTTACTGAAACCTACACATGAGTATTCGTATAGCTTTACAGCTGTCCCCCACTCGGAATGGCGTATATAAGCATCATTTTTTTCGGGAAAGATCGGCATGGATTTAGCGCTAAAATGCAAAACTGTTTTCTTGCCATTATTATGCTCTGAAGGATTGGGTGCTAAGTATTCATAGAATGCTGCTTCCCTGTCTACAGAACTATTGCGACGTACTATCGAAAAACCCCAGTGCGAATCAGACGCAAATAAACTATTACTTTTTAGTAACTCCGGGTTTCGCCTACTGAGAACAAATTGAATTTTCTTGTCACCGCAAAATCTTAATACCCCTGTCCCACCCATGCTAAAAGCACCTTGGACAAATGGAATGTTTTTCTTATTAGATTCGCTTAATGTCATAAAAGTATGCGGAAATAGTTCTGGTGTCTGCCCCTCGCCCTTGTCAGAAATAGTAAAACATGGATCTCCCTTGGTTGCAGATGCCCCAGTTGCACATATCGTTATATTTCGGGAGATTTTAGTAACTTTGGGCTCGGGCCATGAGGAAAAAGAACCTGCGCGCTTATCGCTATGGTCGCCATTTTTTTCAAAAAACTGAATGACTGCATCTCGGATTGATGACGGGGCATCATCTCCTTCAGGATCAATGCCTTTAACAAGAGCTTCGTTCGTCAAAGTGGCATCTACAGAATTTACTAGTTTCTCGACCAATGCTGCATCTGAGTGTGCTTGCTGTGCACCTGCTGCCCCACGATTACTAGGATTATCACCATAAAATCGCCATGCCTCCCGATCATCCCAATAGCCAGCTTTTTTTAAAATGCTGACAACCTCGTCTTCTTGATCGCAATGCAATAAATCAAGGCAGAGTTTCTTTGTTTCTCCGTTGTTCATGATTTCCCCTAGATTATAACTTGAAAATTTGTCCTCTCTTGCTAAATGTAAAGCGAGCCTTGGCTTGCCGAAGTTCCTTATCAATGGCATTGAAGATTTTATTTACTTCTTGTTCAGAATAATCATATGAACTTCTATTGGAGCAGTTGCCTAAAAGCTGAATTCTCCTAATAAGTTCATTTGTACGTTTCTCTGCAATGCGTCTAAACCTGGACGTCCGGGCTTCTGTTTCTATTTGTCTGGATAGCATATATAATCCTATCTATATAAATGTTTTATTTTGTATTTACATGTAATATAACCAGTATATTACATTTGTCTAGCAGTTTTTTTTAGATTATTTTAAAATATTTCAAAAAACCCGAGTAATCTACGTCATCCGCAGCTTCTTTTCTTCACTTCTTCGTGCTCTTAGTGTACTTCGTGGTAAATCTGCTTTTATCTTTTAACCTTTCTTTAAGATACTTTTCTCTAAATCAGCCCCGGCCTACGGCCGGACTCCACCCCAATAGTAAATAGTCACTAATAAATAATAAATTGAATTGATCCTGTCTAAAATAGCTTTTCTATATGTCCTTCAAGCCTTCATGGTGAATCTGTTTTGTTCCTGTCGATCCCATCTAAAAATCTGTTTTTATCTTTTAACCTCTTTTCTTTAATCCAGTAATCCTGTGATCCTGTCTAAAATAGCTTTTCTTCATTTTCTTCATGCCTTTCTATAGTATTAGTTAGCTCTTAGTCAGCTTAATATTGGCTGTGTAACAGCCGTGATCGATTGTCTTTAAGGTTTATAGATGCTCGCTTCGTGAAACCTTGATGTCGAGAGCACAATAAGCTGACTAAATCTCTGTGTACTCGCTGTCCTCTTTTTTCTCTGTGGCAAATTCTTTTCTTTTAAATTCGTGTTTCATTCGTGTCATTCGTGGCCAAAAATATCTTTTAATAAACCAGCCCCCGGCCACCGGCCGGACTCCTCATTTCGTAATTCGTAATTGATAATTAGTAATTCAGGTCTTCTGACTCTACTAACATTCCCGACCCCCAAGCACCAATTAGCGTTTTCAGCCCAAAAACCCACTATTAAGAGTTTTTTCCTACTCACGTTTTTTCAAAAAGTGTATCTAAAGTGCGCTTTCGTGCGCATATTTGTGTTTATTTGTATTTATTTTCCATATTTCACCAAAAAACACACGTTTTTTCATAAGTTCTTTCTGTCATTTTCCCCGCAATAAAACGACTCCTCTTTACTTCTTCCGCCCTTTTTTCGGCCCTCACAGCCACATAACAGCCGTTTTTCAGACCCACCGCCTCTCCTCGATCGACTCGGGACGTACTTATTTTGTTTTTCACCCAAATTTTAAATAGTAGACTTTTTTTGTCTCCATGCTGAGCATAGCGAAGTCCAACCGCAGTTTAGGGTGTAATCCGCCGCAGGCGGAGCGATGTAGTAATAGCGGACTGCTGTCCGCTGGAATGACAATATGATGGTTTTAGCTTTACTTTGGGGTATTGTTATTAAGCTTCGTCCTCAGTATAGTTAAGCAAATCTGAGATCGCTTCGGCGTTTAGATTAGCCTGTGTCATCAGCAGCATTTCCGCCAATGGCTCCAATGCACTGCCTATCGAGCTTACCATATCCAGTGCCGTCTCGATAGAATCCACGATCGACTGAGCGGCTACGATATTATCTCTTTGTGCGTCAAGAGATTGTGCCGTGATTTTTAGTGTATCTACTTTGCCTTCAAGATATGTCGAATAGTCACTTACTTTGCTTATTGCTGCTTCTACTCCAGCCAGTACCGCGGCTGGGTCGCTGCTAAGATCCATGTTTTCGTTTATTCCAAGTCCGCTTGTTGTCATTACTATTGTATCGACATTGATGCTGAGTCCTTCGCCGATAGATATTGAGACGGTTCCCCCTTCGGTGTTTAGCAAATACTGGTTGCCGCCTGGGCTGGTTGTGATCGCGATATCGTTTATCTCGTCCATTAGCTGTTCGAGCTCGGCTTGTCTGTCGTCTATTTGCTCTTGCGTCAGTCCTCCGGCTTCGACTTCAGTTGCGATCTCTTTTATTCGGTCGAGTTTTTCGGAAATGGTATCTACCGCGTAGTCGGTTGTCTGAAGTGCTGAGATAGCGGCGTCTACGTCTTCTTGATTTTCTTTGTTTTCTGCGAGTGCCGCTCGAAGTGTGCTTTCGGCAGATGAGATCCCGGTAAGTTCGTCGTTTTGAAGTATCTGATATGGCATGGATGCTATCTGCGAAGACATTCCTGAGTAAATTAGATTGGAAATATAGCTGCTTTCTTGTATTTCGTACATATCTCTTATCCCCATAAAACAAATGTATAACAGTTTCTACATATAAATAGTAATAAACAATACCGGCGGTGGCAAATATGTATGGGGGATTTTTTTTGAAAATTTTGCGTCTAAAATACTCGCCTAAAACGTGTGTCGGGACACGTTAAGCGAACCGGTTATCGGACTAAAAGGCGAAAAAGTCAGCATGTAAAAAAAAGTGTTTTTTTTTATACAGCTGATGTGGTGTCGAACACTTTTACGGTGTTTTTGCCGGCCTGTTTGGCTGCGTACAGCGCCTTGTCAGTCGCTTTTGCGATGTCGCCGGTGAATGTATCAGCGTTGTATTGGCCTACGCCTACGCTTATCGAAAGAGATATTTCGTTTTCTTCCCACATCATCGGCGTATCTGCCACCATCTTTACCATTCGTTCTGCTACGACGACGGCATCTTCTATCGAGGTGTTCGGAAGTATGATGGAGAATTCGTCTCCGCCGTATCTTGCCGCTATGTCGATCTGTCGTATGCAGGATTTTATCCTTCTGCTGACCTGTTTTATCGTCAGGTCGCCGGCCTTGTGTCCGAACTTGTCGTTGATCGGTTTTAGGTTGTCGACGTCTGCCATGATTATGGAAAGCTGTCCGCCGTATCGTTGTGATCGTTTTAGCTCTGCATCCAGTATCTCGTAGAAGGTGACATGGTTGAGCATTCCGGTAAGTCCGTCGGTTTGAGCCTGTCGCTGAGTTTTTTCAAAGAGGTTCAGGTTTCCGATGGCAGCACCTATTAATTGCCTTAAAAGCTCCAGGGCGACAACGTCCTGGTCGCTGAAGTCTTCGCCGTCGAGCTTGTCTGCCAGGTTAAGGACGCCTACGACTCTGCCGTGGCAGATCAACGGTGCGACGACGCATCTTCCGGACGTGTAGTTCTTGACGAAAGTTCTGTGTACGTTTTCGATGTTCGGCTGGTCGAATTTTTCGATGTCGTTTATGACCATCAGTTCTTTGTTGAGGACGGCAGAGACCATAAGTGTAGGTGGGTTCTGGTTCAGCGAAACGATGTTGTTAATGACGAATGGCTGGTTGTTCTTTTCCAGATGCAGTATTCCGCTGGCTTCGTCCAGAGAATAGAACGATGCGAATTTGACGCCGATGATCTCCGGGATATTATTTATGCAGACCTCGGCGATCGTCGCTATCTCCATGCTGTTAAGCTGTTTTACGATAGGGGTTATGTCGTCGAGCCGATACTTATTATCGGTTTTGGCGTTCGATGTTTTTGTCCGATTGTGTTTTTCTGCGTCGTTTGTCAATGTTTATTCCTATAATAACCTTAGTGTGTACGCACTTTGTGTATTTATTAACTAAATCTATATCGGAGCTTTTGGCAGGTGTATTAATCAGCTTTTTGGATAAAATGGCGGTTTTTTGGGCTGTCAGGTCGCGAGGTGTTATTGGAGGTTTGCGCAAAAAAAACGCGTGCAAGTGTATACGATCGACCGGCTCGTACGATACCCCGATCGCATACACTTCCAACGCTATATTGGAAGCAATTCGTTTAAGAGATAAAATCTCTTCCGCCTCCTCCAGACGTTCCCTGCCTCCACGTATCAATATAGCAAAGTCCGATAATATTGCAAGAAAAAAAGCAATTTTTTTGCAATAAACTACCCCGCCGCAAGCGGACGGAGTATTAGAAAAGCGTCATTTGGCGATTTTCGTGTAGCTTCTGATATTCCTCTCCTTGATTTTTCACGTAATTGCCAATCGTATCCTCATTCCCATGCTTTCCAACAGTACCTGCAAAGTAACCGTCCGTCCAAAATTCGCCTCCCCACAGTTTCTGCTTGACCTGTGGACAGCGGTTGAATATTTCTCGTGCTGTGAGCCTTTTTATCATCGTTACGATCTTCGTTACACTATATGTCGGAACGGATTGTACCAGAAAATGAACATGATTCTTATCTGTTCCAATCTCCAAAAACTTTATCTGGTAGCGATTCTCAATATCCAAACAAATATCTTTCAGACATAAATCAACTGAATCATCAAAAACCACACGCCTATACTTGGCTGGAAACACCATATGGTATATCAATACCGTTACGTTATGACTTTTATGTAGGTATTCACTCATGGCGGCATTTTACGCCGCAAGCGGCGGGGAATACAACCCCAAAAAAATATTAAATATTTTAATACTTGACCAGATGTGTTATCTTCATAGAATGTACCGCCAAAGGAGGAGATCTTTATTACAATAAAACAACGCAACTCGCCAGATATCAAAAAGTGGCTAAGGCTTATTCGGTCCGACGGTGTCGGTCCGACGACATTTGCCCGGCTGTTAAGATATTTCAAAACTATTGATGCCGCTTTGGGTGCGTCTGTCGGTCAGCTTACGATGATAGATAAGGTCGGTCCGAAAACCGCAGAAGCGATCGCGCGTTCAAGAGACGATTTCGACGTCGACAAAGAGCTGTCTCTTGCCGACAAAAACGATGTGTGGATAATGAACATCGAAGACGAGCGTTATCCGGTGGCGCTTAAAAACATTTACGATCCGCCGCCGGTGCTTTATGTAAAGGGCACGATCGCGCGAGCTGACAATCTTGGTTTTGCTATCGTCGGTCCTCGCCAATGCAGCACCTACGGTTCGGAGCAGGCATCTCGGTTTGCATATTCGCTGGCAAGTGCCGGGCTTACGATCGTCAGCGGTCTGGCTCGCGGTATCGATACATCGGCACACCGCGGCGCACTAACGGCAGGGGGGAGAACTATCGCTGTCCAGGGCTGCGGGCTTAGCGCGGTGTATCCGCCGGAGAACCGCGATCTGTTTGAACGGATATCGAGGTCCGGTGCGGTTATAAGCGAGTTGCCTCTGTCGTTTATGCCCGATGCGAAAAACTTTCCCGTCCGTAACAGAATAATCGCCGGGCTCTCTATGGGGGTGTTGATCGTGGAAGCTGCGCAAAGGAGCGGATCGCTGCTTACTGCGAAGGCGGCAGTCGGTAATAACCGCGAGGTGATGGCCATCCCCGGCAGGATCGATTCGCCGCTTAGTGTTGGCACGCACCAGTTGATAAAGGAGGGGGCGACGCTGGTTACATGCATCGAGGACGTTATGGACGCGATAGGTATTATCGGCGAAGGATTAAAGCCGCACGCAGCCGTTGCGTCGCAGGCTGCGGAAGATAAAATGCAAAGGACCCTTTTCGAGATGCCTGCGCTTAAAATGAGTGTTAACGAAGAGTCGTTGTATGGTTGCCTTGGCGCCGAACCGATCCACGTTGAAGACATTATTTCAGACAGCAAGCTGTCGGTAGCTGCCATAAACTCGTCGCTGATATCGCTACGGCTAAAGGGGCTTGTGAAACAGTTGCCCGGAAACATGTTCAAAAAGAACTAATTAGCATCGGTGTTTTTCGGGCGATTAGCGACGTTTGCCAAAGATTCTGGTGGTTTAGGGATTTTCAATTCGGTTGTTATTATTAAACCTATTAAACCAAAAACGCCCAAACTTGTGCCACACCAAGTATTAGCAAATGAAACACAAAAGTGCCGCTAGTATGAATGAGACGACCCGACGGCTGTTCAGGAAAATACCAAAGTGCAAACGTCAAACAATGACAGTTGACAATGGCAAGGAATTCGCAGGGTTTAAAGAGATGGAGAAGTCGGTCGGCTTCCGTTGCTACTTTGCTGATCCTTATAGCTCTTATCAGCGCGGTACGAATGAAAATACAAATGGTCTGCTACGTCAGTTCTTCCCTAAAGGGACAGATTTTAAGAAAGTAACCGATGGAGAACTTGACAAAGCTGTCGCCTTAATCAATAATCGACCGAGGAAATGTTTAAACTATCGGACACCAAATGAAGTGCTCTGGAGCGGATAAAAAATGTTGCGCTTCAGATTAAAATTTTGGTAAGCATTCTGATTGCAATCCAAATATACGCCAGCATAAAAGGGATGATTGAGACGCAAAGCTTAATGACAAATTGAGAAAGTGTAATGTTATTCATCAGTATAATCCAATATTAGTTTTAATCAGATTTTCAGCACGTTTATAAATGCCTTCAAGTTTCAACTCTGATAGAATATCAAATAGATTTCAAAAACACAAGAAGTTTGTATGCTGTGAGTTATCGGTTTCCATTTTTATCCTCTGTTTATTATTTTTTCCAGAACTGCAATATCTCTAAAAGAGTTTTGTCTCTGCTTAGTACGATAGCGTTGTTGCCTTGTTTAAGGGTCATACTCTTTTTCCAGTTGCCAGCGCCGGCTTCTGCGCTTGTGCCGAAACCGTAATCAATGTCCTTGTATTTGAAATAAACTTTTGCGTTTTTTTCCCACATATCGAGCCCGTACCTGCCTGTCATTGTCGCGCAGTACCAGCGGTAGGGGAACTCGTGCTCGTTTACGCCCGGGTCGATCTCGCTTAGATCGACATTGTGTACGTTGCTCAGGTCGAGCTCTGTTGCGTTCCATGTAATATCTTTTGTGTAGTAATGTTCATTCCATCCGTTGCTTTTATTCTTGCCGAGTTCGTTGCCGTCCCAGCCGGGCGGAACATAGGCATCGAGAAACGTCAGGTGGATCGTCATGTCCGTTTTTTCGGCGAGTATTTTAGCAGCGGTGTCTATTGTCCAGCTCCCGGCTGAGTGGCCGATTAAATGCAGGTGCTTTAGTTTGAGTTTGGAATCGATCACGGTTTTGGCGAGCCTTACCCCTGCGATGTCGCGAGCGTACTTGGCGGCGTCTATCGGGTTGATTACCGCAGAGCCGCCGTGCCAATCGAAGTACGCACATATCCATTCGTTAGGGTCAACCCGCTTGCTTATCTCGGTTGCGATCTCTGCGGGCCAGTCGCCTATCGCCTTGTCGGTCCAGCCGTGGGTTACTATCACGCCTTTATCGCATGTGGGGGCGACTTTGATGCCTTTGTTTATCTCGACATTGGGGTCGACGCTTTTGGCGGCGCCGGCGATCATGTAATGGATAAGAAAGTTTCCCGTGTCCTCGATGCCGATAACGCCGGATGCGTCGGCTTCTACTTTAACCGGCGCGTCAACCTGCTTGTCCATCCCGACAGAACGCAAAAGCTTGATGGCTTCTTCGCGTATCTTTTCCTCGCTGGGGAAGTCCGCAAGAACCATCCCGGCTAATCCAGTCAGCCATAGCATCAATATAAATGTTGTCGTTCTATTCACTCGTGGCGGTGCTTTCGTTTTTAGCTCCATGTTTAAGCTCGAAAGCGCGTGTTATCACATAAGCGATAAGTGCGAAGATAAAGAACACCAGTAGCATCCACGCAATGCCTTGCAGGGATCCAATGATCGTCCTGTAAATTTCCAGCACCCAACGCTCTGTAGTTAACCGAACTATCTCTGCGTGTTCGTACATTGGCTTGGTGATGTATTTTTCCAGCGAACGTATCCGCACGCCGCTGGATATGCCGGTTACGTATATCGCGAACTTAAGATATTTCGACCATGCAGACGATATCTTATCCGAAATAATTCTGCCTAAGATGCTGTCAACGGGTTTCTTGAACATCAGCACCACAAGCGATGAAACGACGAATGCGATAGCAAACGTTACAATAAGAAGTGTGATAAACATTTTTCTCCTTTCAAATAGTTTTCTAATTATCCGATATTTTTCTTGTTTGTCTAATAATATTTTTTGTGATTGCTCTTTGTTTCAAAGCATTACTTCACAATTAACTTTCCTTCCCGGTCAAAACTGAGGTGGTCTCCTTTTTTGAAGGCGCGACCCTCGATGGTGAAGTTTTTTGCCAACTTGCATCTTGACAAGTTTCCATTGTCGTGGAAACGGACCCCTGAACTGCCGCCAAAGACCTCCCTCAGGAAACTTGCCGCCATACAGGGAACACCTTGAATTTCTGTTGTCTCAGCAAGCCAGGCCAATGCCAGCTTCCCATTGGTATAGAACACAGTCTGCCAATCATGTCCATCGCCTCTGCACACCAGGCCCTGAATCTCGGTGTCCTGGGGCAGGAAGCAGATAATCTCGTCTTCTGTGCGTCTGAAGATAATCGTCCCCTCTGGCAGAAACGACGGCCTGTCATCCTGGTCTTGGGCGGTTTGTTTCTGCGAAATTTCTGCATTATTGCCTTTAGCATCAGGGTTCTTAACTTCTTCCGTACAATCCGAACCGCAGATTGCCATGCTCGCAACCAAACACATTAAAATTGTCATTGTCTTTTTCATTTTCGTTCTCCTTTTTAGAATATAGTTAATGTATTAACTGTTTTTGCAAAGCAACAATTTGTATTGTTTCGATTAAAATTATGCATTGATTCCGTTCCTTACTTTTTCCATGTTTTTGATGAGTTTTTTTTGCTCGGTCTGGTTAAGGCAGGTCATGATACGCGTTACTTCCTTGCCGTAGAGTGGTTCGACCTTTTCCAGTAACTTCTTGCCCCTGGCTGTGGTCATTACGATGTTGTACCGCCTGTCGTCGGCAGCGGTGCGTTTTACTAATTGTCCCTTTTCCATCCGGTCTATCAGCGATGTGATGTTCGCCTTGTTGACCAGCATCATGCGGCTGATCTGCCCCTGGCTAAGCCCGCCGTTGTCGTCGCAGTGATGTTTTAGCAGCATCAGAACATTAAACTGAACATCGGTAAGCTTAAACTTACGCAGAAAATCGGTGATATCCTTCCTAATAGCCGTGGCGGTATAATAGATATTCAGCATAGCTTCGTGCGGCAGCAGGGCGATAGGTTTTTTCAGATTTAATTCCTCTTTTAGCGACATTTGTTTCGATCCTTATAGTTAAGCCATATATAGTTAACATATATACTGTACACCACAAAACCAATTAGTCAAACCGTTTTTTGAAAATATTTTAAAAATTTCAAGGAATGCGAGTTTTTGGCGTGTTATTCAGGTTTTTGCGACCATTTTTTTTGCCATTTATGGAAAAGGAACCACGAATTAACACTAATGCACACGAATGATAATAAAATATATTAGTGTATATTCGTGTCTATTATACCAGTTCGCATTAAAAATTGCGCGTCAGTGAATACAGTTTGTCATTCCAAACTTGATTTGGGATCCATTT
>JAGLHQ010000021.1 GCA_023143375.1 Planctomycetota bacterium | reverse complement strand
TTGTCACCAAACCCGCGGTGAGCTCTTACCTCACCATTTCAACTTTACCTGTAAGCGGTTACCCGCCCCATCGGCCGTGTGTTTTCTGTGGCACTTTCCCGTAAGTCACCTTAGGTGGTCGTTAGCCACTACCGTGCTCTGCCCTGTCCGGACTTTCCTCAGACGCAAAAACGCCCGCGATTGCCCGGCCCACTCAATTGCATTATAACACAACTACCATAGAATGAGCAACTCTTTTGAAAATATGACCTTTGATAGACTTGTTGTTAGTCAGACTGAAATTGAGACAAAGAATAAAACAGTATCGCCGCAGGCGATTCCTTAATTTTTAATCTTTTATTTCTCGTCACAGCCAACTTCGATATGACACGCAAATTTCTCATCCGTCACAGGATGATCGCTGCGAAAATGAACTCCCCGGCTTTCCTTACGATTCTGGGCCGACTGAGCCATAAGCAGCGACACCGTCAGCATATTCTGGCACTCCCAACCGTAAGGCGAATCGAAAACCTTATCCATCACATACCGCCGCCAAAACCGGATTATCTCCTGAGCTTCCTGCAACGGCTGCTCCTTGCGGGTTATCCCGACATTACGCCACATAAGAGCTCGCAGAGAGTTACGAACATCCGCTGTATCAAGCCTGCTCCTGTCGGATGCCGGAACCTCGTACCCCATCTTGCAAAGCTTAAAACTGTTACCGGCAGCCGAAACTTCTTTCGCCGCAAGCGCACCCGTTATCTTACCGAACACAAGGCCCTCCAATAGAGAATTGCTCCCAAGCCGATTCGCTCCATGAAGACCCGTAGCCCCAGCCTCGCCGCAAACAAACAAATTCGCAATATTGCTCCTGCCCTCGGCGTCTGCCTTAACACCGCCTATCATATAATGAGCGCTCGGACGAACCGGGATCAGATCCTTACTGACATCGATATCAAAACTCTCGCAAAGTTCGCTTATCAAGGGGAACCGCTTGGAAAAATGTTTCTTATCGAAGTGACGAATATCGAGATAAACATGCGTCGAGTTCGTCTTAAGCATCCTGTCAAGGATAGCCCTGCTGACAACGTCACGCGGAGCAAGCTCGCCTGCCGTATCATATTCCTGCATAAACTCTTTGCCGTTACAGTCAACAAGCTTCGCCCCCTCGCCACGCAAAGTTTCGGTTATAAGAGCACGCGACGCACCCGCTATATAAAGTGTCGTCGGATGAAACTGCATAAACTCAAGATCGCAAAGAACCGCTCCCGCACGATAAGCCATCGCTATACCGTCACCGGTCGAACCTTGCGGGTTTGTAGTCTCCCGATATAAAAGCCCCGCACCGCCGGTAGCAAGTATCGTCTTGCTCGACCAGATGATTTTAAAACCCTCTTTTTCACGAAAACCGATCACACCGATACACTCGTTCTTTTCATTCGTTATAAGATCGACAGTGAAAAAATTCTCGATTACATTGATGTTACTCTTTTGCTTTACCTTCCGGATAAGCGCCTCAGCCAGACCCCTGCCCGTAGAGTCGCCGTGAATATGGATAACCCTCGCATGGCTGTGTCCCCCTTCAAGCGTCGTGTCGATCTCACCGTTAACCTTATCGAACTCCGTCCCCCACTCGACAAGCTCACGGATAAGCCCCGGGCCTTGCTCGACGACAAGCTTTACTATATCCTCGTCACAGGCCCCGCAACCCGTTTTCAAAGTATCTGCAATATGTTCTTCGATGCTGTCATCGCTCGCAAGAACACTCGCCACCCCACCCTGTGCGTTCCACGTATTGCTGTCGCTAAACGACCCCTTGCAAACGATCGTAACGTTACATCCGTTCGACGCCTCGATCGCCGCACGCAATCCCGCCACTCCACCGCCTATCACAAGACAATCCGTAAACAACTGCTGCGTCGATACCGTATCGACCGGAACCAGGTAACGCCGAAAATCAGCCTGTCTCGATGGCATAAATTCTCCAGATATAAATCGCTTTTCTAACGCCGACATGATACACCATTACCAAACTTCATGCAAACCATGTTTTCACTTCATCACAAACCTGCCAACTGCCACCAGTCGATATCCTCAAGTGCCTCAGGTATAACCTCGCCAAGATGGTTCCCCTCGACATCCGCTTCCTCGTCAAAAGGAACTGTCGATAGCACTGGCACCTGACCCCACTGCTCAAGCACCCCATGCAAAGTCTCCTCCGCCACTGACGCATCAAGCGTCTTATACCCGCTAATAACAACCCCTGCCACCTCAAGCCCCGCACCCCGCACAGCATCTATCGTCAGCAGCGTATGGTTTATCGTCCCCAGGTCTGGCCGCGTAACAATTACCACCGGCATATCGAATTGCGTTGCCAGATCAAGCAAATCCACCCCAATATTAGATATCGGAACCCGAACCCCCCCGATCCCCTCAACGATCATAATATCGCTTGCCGCAGTGATCGTTCTATAAGCTTCCGCCATCGCGTTAAAGTCAACCATCCGACCCTCATGTTCTTCGCAAACATTCGGAGCCGCTGGCACCGCAAACCCCACCGGGTTTATAACTGACAAATTAAAATCGCAATGCGAGCACTTCCGCAAAAACTCACTGTCCGCGTTAACCAGCCCCTCATACTGATTTGTGCACCCGCTCGCCACCGGCTTAAAAACCCCGACCTTATGCCCTTGTTTCTGCAATACGCTCGCGATCCCCCCAGCCACCAGCGTCTTACCAACACCCGTATCGGTACCCGTAACGAACAACCCCTTAACCTTCGGCAAATTCATTTCAAATTGCATAACCACCATCCTTTAAAACTCATCTCACTTTGTCATTCCTGCGAAAGCAGGAATCCACATAAATCAGCCCCAGCCGAAAGGCTGGCTCAATAACATCTTTTCTCTGTGAACCTCCGTGACCTCGTTTTCCTCTGTGGCAAAAAAAACCTTTTATTCCAACCGCAGGTTGGAATCTCCCTTCATTTCTCTGCGCCCATGCGGTTTACTTATCAACGCCGGCAAAATTTGTCTTCCCCGTAGGATGGGCAGATTTTCTGCCCATGCGGTTTTCTAATTTTCTCTGTGTTCTCTATGTTCTCTTTTTCCTCTGTGGCAAAAAAACGTTGCAATTTCCACTGTTCATTATCTGCGAAAGTCGAAGATGCCTTAGGTGCAGCAATTAATCGTAGCAATAAATAATTTTGAATTTCAATATCTTCATGCCTTCATGGTAAAAATCTTTTTTCAAAAATCCGCGAAATCTGCGGTTTCTTTTATCTTTTTTTCTCTGCGCCTTTGCGTCTCTGCGCCTCTGCGGTATTAATTTAACAAACTGCCCATCCACTATTTGCGCAGTGAATCGAAGTATCCGCTTCTCATCACAAAACAAGTTTAACCGCAATTTCAATCCATCTGCACATATCTAACAATTCCATCTGCAATGCTGTTATTTCAACATTAAATTATTTTAAGTTTCCCCGCCAAAACACCGAGTCGCCAAGGCACAAATTATTCTTTAAGACCATTAACCCTTCTGGTAATGCCTCGCTTCATTAATGCTTCGTTAAAGTTTAATAGATATCCAAGCTTTAAACCGGTCAGCTTCAAATAAGTCTGCACTTGCTTTTTATGAACATCATTGATCTTATCCACAACCTTTAATTCTATAATGACTTTATCGTCCACTATCAGATCGGCACGGAAACCTTCCTGAAACTTAATCCCTTCATATTCAACCGATATCGGCACCTGCCTTTGAACTTTTAGCCCTCGCTGTCCAAGCTCATGTGCCAAACTCACTTCATAAACCAGTTCCAGCAGCCCCGGCCCAAGCTTCATATGGACTTTTATTGCAGAGTCTACAATAATATTTCCGATCTCGTTTTCTGTCATTCTCTATTGTCCTCTGACGAAATTATTTTTTATGTTTTCTCTGCGCCTTTGCGTCTCTGCGCCTCTGCGGTATTAATTTAACAAACTGCCCATCCACTATTTGCGCAGTGAATCGAAGTATCCGCTTCTCATCACAAAACAAGTTTAACCGCAATTTCAATCCATCTGCACATATCTAACAATTCTATCTGCAATGCTGTTATTTCAACATTAAATTATTTTAAGTTTCCCCGCCAAACACCAAGAAAAACGAATTTACTTAACGACCTTAGGCAGTTCGTACTCGATTGCTTCCTTTATTATATCTAACAGATCGCCCAACAACTGAACATCTACCCCCACCGGCGGCATCAAAACAATAACATCGCCCAAGGGCCGCATCATCGCGCCCTTTTCACGCATCGCCCTGCAAACTTTCGCACCGATCAGCTTTTCATATTCAAAGCTCTCCCCGCTTGCCTTATCCTTAACGATCTCGATTCCCGCCATCATCCCGCACTGACGAACATCACCGACATAAGGCAACCCTTTTATCTCACCAAGCCGTTCGCTAATTAACTCAACCTTCTCACCAAGCGACGCGATTATATCATTATCTTCAAACAACTCCAGCGACGCGATAGCCGCCGCACATCCAAGCGCGTTTCCCGTATAAGTGTGCCCGTGATAAAACGTCTTACACTCGCTAGCCTCGCCTAAGAACGCATCGTAAATATCGTTCGTCGTCACCGTCGCTGCTAATGGCAGGTACCCCCCCGTTATCCCCTTAGCCAGACACATCACATCCGGCCGAACCCCTTCATGTTCACACGCAAACATCTTACCCGTCCTGCCAAACCCCGTCGCAACCTCATCGACGATCAGCTTAACGTCATACTTCCTTGCAAGTTCGCTTACCCCCTTTAGAAAACCCGCCGGATGCACTAATATCCCCCCAGCTCCCTGCACCAGCGGCTCAACAATGACCCCTGCGATCTCGCTGCCCTTTTCTTTCAGCAACGCCTCGACCGCTTCAAGGCTGTGCGCCTTACATTCTTCGCTGCTTCCGTCATACCGATACGGATGCGGACACGGCACAAAATAAGTCTCGAAAAGCAACGCCCCGAATATCCCATGAAACAACTCCATCCCGCCAACGCTAACCGAACCGATTGTATCGCCGTGATAAGAATTCTTAATCGCGATAAATTTCTCCCTGCCATTAACCCCCTTATTCCGGTAATACTGATACACCATCTTAAGTGCGATCTCAACGCTCGTCGAACCGTTATCCGAATAGAAAACCTTTTCCAGCCCCGCAGGTGTTATCCCGACAAGTTTTTCCGCAAGCTCTATCGAGCGGCTCTGCCCAAGCCCCAACAGCGTGCTATGGCTTATCTTGTCAACCTGTGCTTTTATCGCATCGTCAATACGCTTAACCCGGTGCCCGTGAACATTACACCACAGCGAGCTTACCCCGTCGATATAACGCCTGCCCTCGGTATCGATAAGATAAAACCCGTCACCGGACTCAATAACAACAGGATCACCCGCAACCCACCCAGACATCTGAGTAAATGGATGCCAAACACACTTTTTATCCGCTTCGATCACTTTTTTCGTTCGTTCATTCATACATCGCACATTATGCTCATTGATACGTTTACGTCAAGCCCTAAAGGCATTGTCATTCCCGCGAAAGCGGGAATCTACATTTCTACAATCAAAACTTGCTCTACCGTAGGGTGTGCTTTAGCACACGCGGAAACTTACCGTAAATAGCAAAATCTCTTTTCCTTATCTTATTCTCTGCGCCCTCGGCGTTCTCTACGGTAAAAAAAACAGTGGATAATAATTCCTTTCTCTGTTTTACTCTTTTTCCTCTGTGGCAAAATAAATTTTCCATTGCAAAAATCCCCTTTTCAAACCATAGTATATATATGGTAGCATTCGACGACGAAAAAAACTTAGCCGAGCAAAAGGCAAAGATGATCGCCTCCCACTTAAGGGCACGCGACATCACCGATCCCGCCGTTCTGGAGATAATGGCAAAGACCCCCCGCGAAGAATTCATTCTCGATACTTATAAGGATCAAGCCTACGCAGACAACCCCCTCCCCATAGGCCTTGGCCAGACAATATCCCAGCCGTACATCGTGGCCCTGATGACACAGTGCCTGCACCTTAACAAAGACTGCTCCGTACTCGAGCTTGGCACAGGCTCCGGATACCAAACCGCAATACTCGCATCCCTCGCCCGCACCGTCTGCACCATCGAACGCCACAACCAGCTTATAGAATCCGCACAAAACACCCTGGACCGCCTCGGTTTTAACAACATTGAATACCTTGCAGGCGACGGATCAAACGGATGGCCCGATTTCAGAACTTTCGACAGAATTATCATAACCGCCGCCGCCGGCGAAATACCACTGCCGGTAATAGATCAGCTCGCCGACCCCGGCAAACTAGTAGCGCCCATAGGCGGAGAATTTAGCCAAACGCTAATGCTATACGAAAAACAAAACGACATACTAACCAAAACGAACATCTGCGGATGCAGATTCGTCAAACTCATTGGAGATCATGGATTCCAGCAATAAAAACAACCTCGACACACCCATCCAGTTCGTAAAAGGCGTAGGCCCTTCCCGCGAAAAAGCGTTCGCCGACCTCGGAATGACCACCCTCAACGACCTCCTGGAATACTTCCCACGCGACCACGTCTTTATGCCATCGCCTGTAAAGATGGATCAGCTCCGCCCGGACGAACCCGCAACAGTCCTCGGCCTGATCGAACAAACAGACATAAACCAGTTCCGCCGACCAAAAACATTCAAAGCCGTCATCGCTGACGACTCCGGAACATGTATGCTCGTATGGTTCAACGGAATATACCTAAAAAACCAGCTCGCACCCGGCATGTCAGTAATGATCTCAGGCACACCGAAGATGTACAAACACCGCCTGCAATTCACCAACCCGAAATTCATCGTAGTAAACGAAAACCATACAGACGTCGACCCGGATATACTCGCAGGCGCCGTATACCCAGCCTCGTCAAAGCTTTCTTCACGACAAATTAAAAACGTCATCGGCAACGCCCTGGATCGCCTGCCAAAGATCGTACCGGAATATTACGATACAAACTTCCTCAAAAAAAACGAACTGATCGACCGACCCAGGGCACTGCAATGGATACACGACCCAAAAGACGAAGACCAGCTCGCCCAGGCTACCCGCAGGCTAAAACACGACGAGCTCTTCCTGATGCAGCTTGGCCTGGCTCTTAGACGTTATAAGCACCGCCACTTCTCGCCGGCAACCCCTTTAACATGCACCGACGCCATCGACTCGCGCATCAGAAAACGTTTCCCCTTTATGCTGACCCCCGACCAGGACGACGTCATAAAAGAAGTCACCGAAGACCTTGCAGGCACCGTCCCCGCAAACAGATTAATACAAGGCGACGTCGGCTCCGGAAAAACTGTCATCGCCCTATACGCAGCACTCTTGGCAGTCGCTAACAAAACACAAGTCGCCATCATGGCACCGACTGAGATACTCGCCAACCAGCACTTCATAAGCATCGAGCGATACCTAAAAGGAGCAAAAGTAAAACGAACTCTCATCACCGGCGGAATAACAGGCAAAAAAAGAAAAGAGCTTTTAAGCCAGATCAAAAACGGCGAATTAGACATCGTCGTAGGAACAATAGCACTCGTGCAAAAAGACATCGAGTTTAAAAATCTGGGATTAGTCGTCATCGACGAACAGCATAAGTTCGGCGTTCATCAAAGAGCAAAGCTAAGAAAGGATCACTCCCCGCACTGCTTAGTTATGACCGCAACCCCCATCCCCCGAACGCTGGCGATGACCGCATTCGGAGACCTCGACGTCTCAACGATCAAAAACGCGCCCCCAGGCAGAGGCAAGGTAGTAACCCGCTGGGTACAGCCGCACGACAGATCAGCCGCCCTGGAATTTATAAGAAAAAGACTAAAAGCAAAAAAACAAGCATTCTTCGTATACCCACGAATAGACGCCGAGGCATACGAAACACAAACACCAAAACCGGGTGGCAGCCCTTTACAAAGTAAAGGGATGGACGCAAATAAAAATGCTTCGCCGAAAGCGAATTCCACCACGAATCACGAATCACGAGTCACGAATCACGATCTAAAAGCGGCGATACAAGAGCATAAGATTCTAAGCGAAAACATCTTCCCTGAATACAACGTCGCCCTGTTGCATGGGCAGATGAAGTCCGACGAGAAAAAAAAGATCATGAAAAGTTTCCGCTCCGGCAAGATTGACGTGCTGGTCTCAACCGTCGTTATCGAAGTCGGTCTTGACGTACCCAACGCTACGATCATGGTCGTCGAGAACGCCAACCATTTCGGCCTGGCCCAGCTCCACCAGCTAAGGGGACGCATCGGCAGAGGTCAAAGCAACTCATACTGCCTGCTCTTTGCAGACACCGATAACGAAACCGCTGTCAGCCGTCTTGAAATAATGACCCGCTCCAACGATGGCTTTGAAATATCAGAACACGACCTGAAGCTCCGCGGCCCGGGCGAACTCTTCTCCGCACGCCAGCATGGACTGCCGGACCTGAAACTGGCAAACATAATAGAAGACTTCGATCTGCTAAACCTCGCCAGAAGAAACGCGTTCGAACTGGTAAAACAGGATCCAACCCTAAACCAACCACAAAACAAAAACATAAGAAAAACTCTAATACAAAAATTCGGAGACAAAATAGGACTCGTTGACATCGCTTAAGATTGTAACTCATTTAATTTTGCTTACGGTCCTTTTTGTCCTCCTTTTTTCGTTTTTTGTTCATCGTTTTGAAATTGGGTTTGTTTTTTTTTGCGTTTTTTTAGCTATCTCCTTAATTCGTTGTTACTGCTTAGTTTACGGTTGTTTTAGTGATCAGCAAATTGGGTTTGTTTTGCATAATTTACCATTTTGGGTTCAAGCTTTAATACCTATGATTTAATCCATTTTTTATCGCGGAGGCCGTGGAGTTGCCTAATAAGCAGGTAACCAATGGACTCCTTTAGTTGTCTGAGCAATGCAAATATCAAGACTCCTTAAGTCTTCAAGACCGCAAAGATTCGGCGTGTGCTAAAGCACACCCTACGATAAATTGTTGTGTTTGCTAACACTGTGACTTGACCTGCTGGTCCGATGCTTGACCCTGCTGGGTCATATATGTATTATACACTATATATTTAATAAGTCAAATTAGTTTTGTAAAAATTTAACATTTTTTAAAAAACCTCTCATAACACCAGACATGAGTTGGAGAAAGCCTTATAGATTACCTATTTTAACTAAAAGAGACCCGGTCTCTTTTAGTTAAAATGGGCAAATTGTGAGATGTAAGTGCTTTGTTGCAGCGACTTTACGCTTAACATTCACCGCAGCCTACGCTAATGAAAAAACGAATGAAAGAAGCCCGTATGGAATAGCGGGATTTTTCTCCGATTCATAGCGACCAGGATGAAAGTGATGCTTGTGATATTTTAACCGCAAAGGCGCCAAGGCGCTAAGCTGCCTAATAGGGCTTGTTGCCCAAATCCTAAGCACTAAATCCGAAACCCTAAACAAGCACTAATGACCAAAACGCAAATGATCCAAACGGTTCTGACTGCGTCAGAATCGGGTTTAAAATTTTGGACATTTGAATTTTCTATTTGTTTCGTATTTCGATATTCGGATTTCGTATTTGAGCAACGCTCCCTAATAGGCAGATAACCAATCTCTTACTTTAGCTGTCTGAGCAATGCAAGTTTCAAGACTCCATAAGTTTTCAAGGACGGAAAGAAGGAAAAATGAAAGAAAACGCATGAAAAAAGAGCAAAAAAAGGGAACCACGAATGGACACGAATGAACGCTAATGTGACACAAATTTAAGATAAAAGAAACCGCAGATGGCGCGGATTACACGGATTTTTTAAACCGCAGAAAACGCGAAGGACGCAAAGGAAAACAGAGAAACTAAAAGATAACAAAAGCTATCACCCCAGCACTAACCGTGTAAGTGCCGGGCTGTCGCTTCGCTCCAGCATGAAGTTCTTGAAGAAAATGAAGGAAAAAATCAAAATGGCCCGGAAAAGAACTTGATAAATAGATAAAACCGCCATAGTATTACTTATGGACGAAAAATTGGATATGGAGAAGATCCGTCTACGCCGTATGGCTTCGACGCGACAGGCATTCCAAAATCACAGCAAAAATATGATCGAAGTTCGCATATAGGAATTACGGAATTCCCTGCGCATAGTTATATTTAATGTTGAAAGGAATGTAAAATGGCAATGAAAATCAACAGTAACAAGTACCTTAGTTTAGAGCGAGAGTTTTACTACGAAGCATCAAAAGATGGTGTGGATTTTATTATACAAGTTCTTGTTTTTGAAGAGCAAGGCATAAATGCAACCGGACAGCATGGAGCAATTGCAAGACATTTTGATTCAGATTTACGCTCAATTATTTTCTCTAATACTATTAAACGATCAGAGCTATCCTGGGGTATCGATATTGTTACGGCTGTTGAACAAGCGTTAAATAAGAGTGCTTAGTAATATGTATACTCGTCAAGCAAGTTGTTTATTAACAAGAAGGATAAAGGGATAATTACTTTAAGGGGCCATATATGATCCAAAAGAGTTTTGATGATATTAACAAGGCTGACATCGACCTTCTCATAGATGAAAAGACAAGTGAATTCAAGACTCTTGAATACAAAGAAAAATTGCCAAGCTCAAAAGATGCTGACAAGAAAGAGTTTTTAGCTGATATTACATCATTTGCAAATGCTTCTGGTGGAGATATTATTTATGGCATAAAAGCAGCAATGGATAGTAATGGCAAAAAGACTGGGGAACCTGACAAGGTAGTACCCATTAAAGGTAAAACAGCAGATGAGACAAAATTGCAAATTGAAAATATTGTACGGCTTGGAGTTGCGCCGCGTGTTAAAGTGCATGTGAAAGAAATATCTGGCTATGGTAATGGTGGCAATGGTTTTGTAATTCTTATTCGTATTCCCCAGAGTTTTGCCTCGCCACATATGGTTACGTTTAAGAATACTTCACGTTTTTATTGCCGAAACTCTGCCGGCAAGTATCAATTAGATGTCCAAGAGATAAGAAACGCTTTTTTAGCTACGGATTCTCAAGCAGATCGCATTCGTAGTTTTCTGCAAGACAGGCTGGCTAAAATTATGGCAGATGAAACCCCCATACCTTTAACTATGCCACATCGTCTGGCCTTGCATATTTTGCCGCTAAATTCTTTTTTTAACCAAAAGCGATTAAATTTCAGTACTGATCGTGATTTGACATTGAATTTCAGACCTATTGATGTTAGTGGCTGGGACCATAGATATAATCTGGATGGCTTCTTGACTTATCGAGATAATAGAGAAACAAAGCTTTGCGATAGCTATTGCCAAACATTCTTTAATGGAACTATCGAAGCGGTATATGCTGACATTCTCTGGGCCAAAGGTGGCAGGAAACCCCAAAGTGGCGACACTGCTTTTATTGCAAGCATTGCATACGAAAAGTATGTAATCGAAGCTATAAGAAACTATTTCAATGGATATAAAGCATTAGGTGTCGAAGCCCCGGTTGCTATCTCGATGGCACTGCTGGGCTGTAAAGGAGCGTATATGTACACTGACTTTGGTATGGGTTTAGATGCTAATCCAATAGATCGTGATGTAGCTATATTGCCAGAAGTTCAAGTCGCAAGCCTTGATGAAGATGTACCAACTATTATGAGGCCAATATTTGATGCGGTATGGAATGCCTGCGGCCACCCTCGTAGTTATAATTACACTGAAAATGGGATTTGGAATGTGAGATCATGGTAAGAAATGATAAAGGAGGAAATTGGCAATGGAAATATTCATAGGTATTGTGATATTAGTGATTATAGTTGCGTTGTTTTCACAAGGCAGTAGCTGTTATGTATGTGATCTGCCAATTAAGAAGAAGTCTTATCGCTGGGATCTTGATGGAAAACGACGAACCTTGTGTCCGAAATGCAACTCGCAGATGGAAAGAAAAATAAGCAAGGAGGCTTTCAAAAATAAGTTTGGTTGATGTGACGCATGTTAACAAACATTTAAGGGGAAAAAGTAATGGATGAAGTTAAGGCATTAGAGGTTGTGCGGGCGTTGGCGGATGGGGTTGATCCTGAGAGCGGTGAGGTGTTTGGGAGTGGGAGTGTCTATCAACGGCCCGATGTGATACGTGCGATGTTTGAGGCGGTTAAGGCGTTAGAGAAATCAGTTAAAGCCAAGCAAAGAAAAAAGAATCTTCCCCAGCGAGTAGGGAAGCCGTGGGACAATGAAGAAGCGGAAAAAGCTGCTACGGCATACGATAAAGGTTTTGGCATAAAAGAGATCGCAACTAAACATCAGCGAACCAATGGGGCAATTAAGTCACAATTGGTAAAAATGGGAAAAATCTCTAAGGATGAAATCCAGAATTAGCCGTCAAAATGGATTCCAACACCTAAGGCATCTACGACTTTCGCGGGAATGACAAAGGGGGGCACCCATAACCGCATGGGCAGAAAATCTGCCCATCCTACTAATCGATTTTAGTAAAAGTGAATCTGTGGTGCTGGGCGTCTACCTTAATTTTGTCGCCGTCGTTGAATATTCCGGCGATCAATTCTGTTGCCAGCTTGTTTTCCAGGCGCTGTTGGATGGCTCTCTTAACCGGGCGGGCGCCATACGCAGGGTCGTAACCCATCTCGGCGACCTCCTTGCGAGCGTCATCTGTGAACTCAACCTGCAAGTTTCTTATCTCCAATCTTTTTGCAAGGTAACCTAACTGAACGTCTACGATCTTTGCGAGGTCCTCCTTACTAAGGCTCTTAAAGACTATCGTCTCATCGATACGGTTTAAGAATTCTGGATTAAAATATTGCTTGAGGGCATCTTTTACCTGTGCCTCTATCTCCCAGTCCTCGGAAGCATCCTCTGTCATCTCGTGTATCTGCTCGCCGGCGAAATTGCTGGTCATAATTATAACAGTATTCTTAAAGTCAACGGTTCTGCCCTTGCCGTCGGTGAGCCTTCCGTCATCGAAGACCTGCAAGAGAACATTGAATACGTCCATGTGGGCCTTTTCGATCTCATCAAGCAATATGACCGAGTATGGTTTTCTTCGGACGGCTTCTGTAAGGCGACCTCCTTCGTCCCAGCCGACGTATCCGGGGGGCGAACCTATCAGCCGTGATACTGAGTGGGCCTCCATGAACTCGCTCATGTCGATGCGGACCATTCCGTTAGGGTCGTTGAAGAGGAAATCCGCGAGCGCCTTTGAAAGCTCTGTTTTTCCGACGCCTGTGGGGCCCAGGAACAGGAAGACTCCGATGGGGCGATCTGTCTCGCCGAGGCCTGCACGGTTTCGTCTTATTGCGTTGCATATCGCAGAGACAGCTTCTGTCTGGCCGACGACGCGCTCGGCGATGAGGTTTTCCATCTCCATAAGCTTGGCGCGTTCGGCGCTTAGCAGCCTTACGACGGGGATACCGGTCCACTTTGCAACGACGGATGCGATCTGCTCGTCGGTGACTTCGTTGTGTATTATCTTGCCGCCCTCTGCGTCTGCGAGTGCCTGCTCGG